>NZ_VTSR01000001.1:580000-659201 GCF_008329715.1 Gimesia chilikensis
GGAAAATGTCTGCAATGGTTTCGCAACTGGTTTGCATCGGCTGATCAACGTGTGCCCCGCTTTGTGGCGCTGGGTGACAGTCAGAATGATGTGGCCATGCTGAAAACAGCAGACATCGCGGTCATTGTGCGCTCTTCCCATCATGAACCTCCTGATCTTGAACAGCAGTCTGCGGTCATAATCACTGACGAAACCGGTCCACAAGGCTGGGCCACTGCGTTGACCCAAATACTGGATGACGAACAAATCTGATCATCCCGTGTTGTTGCGCTCAAACATTGATCATGGAGATCTGGTATGGGAGACTTCTACCAAAACGGAATTATTACGACCCTGCACAATCTCTCTTCCCGATCGCTGGAAGAGATGGAGGCGGAACTGCTCCAGTTTTCCAAAATCCGCCCCATGAGCCTGGTGCTTCCCTGTCTCTACAGCGAACTGGAAGGCCCGGCCCTCGATAAAATTGTTACGGAACTCGCACAGGTTAATTACCTGCAGGAAATTGTGATTGGCCTCGATCGGGCCGACGAAAATCAATATAAACATGCGATCCAGTTCTTCAGCCGCCTGCCTCAGAAACATCGCATTCTCTGGAACGACGGCCCCCGCCTGCAGGAAGTCAACACACTGCTGCAGAACCAGGGACTGGCACCCAACGAACTCGGAAAAGGCTGTAACGTCTGGTTCTGTCTCGGGTATGTCCTCGCACAGGGGACCGCGTCATCCGTCGCACTGCACGACTGCGATATTCTGACTTACGATCGCAGCATGCTCGCACGCTTGATCTACCCGGTCGCCAACCCGAGCTTCAACTACCAGTTCTGCAAAGGCTATTATGCCCGCGTGGCGGATAATAAAATGAACGGTCGCGTCACCCGACTGCTGGTGACTCCCCTGCTCCGTGCTTTGAAGAAAATTCTGGGTTCACTGGATTATCTTGAATATCTCGACAGCTACCGTTATCCGCTGGCCGGGGAGTTCTCGTTCCGTACCGATGTGATCAACGACATTCGCATTCCCAGTGACTGGGGGCTGGAAATCGGTGTACTCTCCGAAGTCAAACGCAATTACTCGACAAACCGTTTGTGCCAGGTTGATATCGCCGACCGCTACGATCACAAACATCAGCAACTCTCTGTCGATGACGCACAGGCAGGGCTTTCGAAAATGTCCATTGATATTTCGAAAGGGATCTTCCGTAAACTCGCCACCAATGGCGTTGTCTTTTCCACGGAAACCTTCCGCTCCATCAAGGCGACCTACTACCGGATCGCCCTCGACTTTATTGAAACCTATCGCAACGATGCCATCATTAATGGACTCGCACTGGATGTTCATAACGAGGAAAAAGCCGTTGAGCTGTTTGCAGAAAATGTGTTAAAAGCGGGGATTCACTTCCTGGATAACCCCATGGAAACGCCGTTTATCCCCAGTTGGAACCGCGTTCAGAGCGCGGTTCCCGACATCTTTACCCGTTTGTGTACCGCCGTTGACGATGATTACCGGGAGTTTGCCTGAACCGATGACCGAACCTGTCGCGCACTCTGCCATCAGTGAATACCGTTTCATGGTCGAGAACCATCTCAAGATCATTTATCCCGAGCTGGACCATGCAGCGTTTGCCCAGGATCTAATCGACATCATGTGTCCGGACGGGCAGTGCCAGACGCCGGAAACACATCAGAATCACTGGGACCAGCGAAACGTCGTCATGATCACTTACGGCGACAGTCTGCTGGCAGAAAACGAGCCCCCCCTGCAGACCCTGCTCCATTTCTCGGAAAAATATCTCAGCAATACAATCAACGGCATTCATATTCTCCCCTTCTTCCCATATAGCTCTGATGATGGTTTTTCGGTGATCGATTACTATCAGGTGAATCCCACCCTCGGTGACTGGGAAGACATCAATGCCATCGCGGAAAAATTCCAGTTAATGTCGGATCTGGTCATCAATCATTGTTCGAGTCAGAGCGAATGGTTTCAACAGTTTAAACGTGGCGAATTTCCCGGCCGGGACTTTTTCTTCTGTGCCAGCCCGGACGACGATCTGGCCGATGTCGTTCGCCCCCGTACCAATGAACTGCTGCAGCGCATCGATACGCCGGAAGGACCGCGATACGTCTGGTGCACCTTCAGCCATGATCAGATTGACCTGAACTTCGCAGAGCCGCTGCTACTTAAAGAAGTGGTGAAGATTGTCAAACTTTACCTGGACCATGGTGTGCAGATTTTTCGCCTCGATGCGATCGCGTTCATCTGGAAAGTCGCAGGAACCACCTGTCTCAGCCTGCCCGAAACCCATGAAATCGTCCGCCTGCTGAGAACCCTGATCCAGTTTGTCTCCCCTAAAGCCCTGATTCTCACAGAAACCAATATTCCCAATCGCGAAAATCTGGCTTACTTCGGCAACTCGAACGAAGCCCATGCCATCTATAATTTTTCACTGCCCCCACTGCTGGTCAACGCCATGCTCTGCGGCAGCTGTCAGCATCTGAAGACCTGGATGATGAGTATGCCCCCTGCACTGCATGGTACGACTTATCTGAACTTCATCGCCTCTCACGATGGAATCGGCTTGCGACCGGCGGAAGGCCTGATGGACGATGAAGAGATCAACCAGATGGTCACCATGATGGAGCAGTTCGGCGGCCGCATCTCAATGCGTTCCCTTCCGGGTGGAGGCATGCGCCCTTACGAGATCAACATCTCTCTGTTTGACGCCATGAAAGGCACAATCGACGGAGAAGATGAATGGCAGATCCCTCGCTTCCTCTGTGCGCATGCCATCATGATTGCCCTGGAAGGCATCCCTGCCCTTTACATTCACAGCTTTCTGGGGACCCATAACGACCAGGAAGGCGTCGAACGCACGGGGCACAACCGCTCCATCAACCGGCATCGCTGGGACTATGAACAATTGCAGGCGGTTCTGGCCGATGAAAATTTCTCACACGCCCATGTCTTCCAGGGACTCTGCCATCTGCTTCAGGTTCGCAGACGTCAGCCCGCGTTCCATCCCAACGCGACCCAGTTCACTTTACATCTGGGGGATGCCGTCTTTGCTTTCTGGCGACAGAGCATGGATCGCCAGCAGAGTATTTTCGCGCTGAACAATGTGTCAAATACCGAGCAGATCCTGCCCCTCTCAGAGATCAACCTGATCGGCACCGATTCCTGGATCGATTTGATCAGCGGCGAAATCTATTCCAACCTCAGAGCAGAACTGGTACTCAAACCTTACCAGGTGGTCTGGTTGACGAATATGTTTGAGCGTGAGTAACTTCTCCTGATTTCACACGGTAATGGATTTACTCTGCCATTCTCTCAGGAACCGGATTCTGAAAACAGAGCTCATAACCATCGGGATCTTTCAGAAACAGCTGGTTCATTCCGTAGAAAGCCACTTTGGGCGGTTCCAGATCCAGCCCCTTGCCACGCAGTTCCTCATACATGGCATGTGCATCTTCACACAGAAAAAAGAAGCCGATCCCTTTGCTCCGTTCCTCAGTAGTCCCGTCTTCATCCGGGCAAGCCAGTTGCAGCATTAGGGCCACGCCATCCCGTTCCAGCCGGCACCAGGACAGTTTCCCCTCCGGTTCCCAGTTCAGTGTCATCTCGAAACCGAGTTGATCCCGATAAAAGGAGACAGAATGCGTGACATCTTCCACAAACAGAAGTGGTACCAGTTCCTGAATGGTGTTGGTGCCTGACTGCATCAGCGTATCTCCTGCTTCGCTTTAAAAGTTTCAGGATGCCTCGTCGCGATGGACGGTATCGGGCGAAAAGGCGGGCGTACAAACCGCGATATATTCGGCTCCCTCCGCGCCAGGTGTACTGTAACGAACCCACTCGCCGGGCTCCAGTATAATCCCCTGTCCCGCCTTGACTTCAAACATCCCCTCATGCGTCTCAACCTGCAGCGTGCCTTTCAAAACCACAGTCATTTCCTGAAAATCAGGTGTCTGCGCCGGCTCTACCCAGCCACCAGGAGAAACCATACGGGCGATGCTGATCGCGTCGTCTCCCGTATTCACTCGCCCCACAAACTCTTCAATCTGCTTGGGTTTGTTACCGGCGGCTTCTACTACGACTGGACGTTCAATGAATTGAGGCATGTGGATCCTTTCCGATCATCTTGGCTAATGTGGCTATGAATCTTCGTTGAGGTACTAGGAATGCCGGCCCTGAATTTTTATCATGAGACCGAATCGATCCAGCATCTCTTTTCCTGTAACATTCGGGAGTTGAACACATGGTAGCAAGTCTGCTGATACCTGTCCTGTTATCTGCCGTAGCATTGTTTTTTGCCAGCTTTCTGTCCTGGATGGTCTTCCAGTTGCATCGATCAGACTGGATTAAGATCGAACAGGAAGACGAGTTCCTCGATGCGTTGCGTGGTCTGAACCTTCCCCGGGGCAGCTACATGTTCCCAGGCTGCAAAACTCCCGAAGAGATGAAAAGCGAATCCTACCAGCAGAAGTGGGAACAGGGGCCCCGTGGAATTATCACCCTGTTTGATAAAGTCAATATGGGTCGAAACCTGGGGCTGACCTTTCTTTACTTTCTCGTAATCAGCTTTGCGCTGGCCTGCCTCGCGACGCTGGTGCTCTCGCCGGGTGCAGAATTCGCAGTCGTCTTTCGCTTTTTCGCCCTGGCTGCGTTCCTGACGTTTCTCTCTGCTATCGTGCAGCATGCGATCTGGTTCCACAATCGTATCACTGGACATATCATCGAATCGATTCTGTATGCGGTTATCGTCGGACTCATATTCGGATTCTTCTGGCCGGCTGCATAAGATAGCCAACTTTATTTCTAATATTAACCTCAAAACCTTAAAGGATATTACATGACTGACTCACTCCCCCTCGCCGGACAGAAGTTTCTACTATTCGTAGGTGCGGACTACGAAGACCTCGAACTCTGGTACCCAAAGCTCCGTCTCGAAGAAGCGGGTGCAGCGACAACCATGGCGGGACTGGAGGCCAATCAGACCTACCTGGGGAAGCATGGTTATCCGGCAGAATCGGAAGCCACCATTGAGAGCATTTCATCCAGCGATTACCAAGGGGTAATCTGTGCCGGCGGCTGGATGCCCGATAAGCTCCGCCGCTATGAAAAGGTACTTTCACTCCTGCAGGAATTCCATGAAAGCGAAAAGCTGATCGCAGCCATCTGCCATGGTGGCTGGATGCCGATCTCTGCTGGCATCTATCAGGGTGTCAAAGTCACCGGTTCTCCCGGAATCAAAGACGACCTCGTCAATGCCGGCGCTATCTGGGAAGACGCACCGGTTGTCGTGGATCGACACTTTGTCTGCAGTCGTCGCCCCGGTGACCTCCCTGATTTCTGTCGCGGTATCCTCGACGTCTTACTGTCGAAGTAAAGAGCCCCTTTCACAGACCGTCAGGGAAAGACGGTCTGTGCCCGTTTCTGAATCTCGGCATTCCCTGACATTTTCAGCTGCTGCTGAACTGCGGCATCCACCAGTTCGGCAGTCAGCTCTTTTTTCTCCAGCGCCTGCAGCAGCATCAACGTGCGGGCCTCTGTTCTGACGAGAGCCTCGACGGCGAGCTTCCGATTCCGCGGTGTCAATTTCGGCAGCGCGGTGATCAGATCCTGAGCCACTTCCGGGGTATTGATGTCTCCCAGTCCACTGACGGCCCCCATCTGCAATTCGGCCTGCTTCGCATCCATCAGGTAACGTTTCAACTGCTGCTGACATTTCTCGTAGTCGAGCATAGCCACCATGCGCAGTGCATCATAGCGGGTACCCGATTTGATTTTGGGATCATCGGCCATCTTGACTGCAGCATGCAGCGACTGCTTCCAGCGAACTTCCAGCGGAGGAGTGGCTTTGAGAATGTTTTCGATTTTCGTTCGTGGCCAGTCGCCGGCGATTGTGATCCCGTTGATCACACCGCCGCCAATCACCACGGCCTGCCAGCACTCCAGCGACTGCCCGAAGTCCGGCAGTGAAGCAGCCAGTAACCGATGCAGTTCATCCGCCTGGTTTCGTTTTCCGGTAGCAATCGCCTGTCTCCAGATATCGGGAATGTTACGATATTCATCAGGGGTACCAACTTTAACATCCGCCACCAGTGACTTGATTCGGGCCACTGGATCGACTTCAGGAGCAGCCTGTTCTGTAGCACCGGATGTAACGGATACCGCCTGATGCTGATCGCTGGTAGCGGTACTGGCCAGCGAGATTTCTGAAAGAAACAGCCAGCGACCAGCGCTTTGAAAATCAATGCGTACAAACCGTCCCCGTTGTTCCGGGAACGTGATTTCAATCATGCGTCGATCAATTTCATACAGCCCCAGTCCATCCGGGTGGTTATCGAATTCCGAAAACTGTACCGGATTACCAAACTCACGCCCGTTGTTGCTGAAGGAGACCCTTACTGATCGCGGAGCATGTATTGATCCCGGTTCATGATTGACGCCATACACGATCCGCAACGACTGCAGAGGCATCTTTTTCCCCAGATCCAGTTCAATTCGCGGCTGCGGCTGCTCGCCAGCGAAGCGGAACCCGACCCATTGGCCGTCATTGAATTTGGGAGTTCCGTTCATCCGATCGACCAGCTTCGGCTTCTGTGCATCATCGGGATAACTGGCATCCGGAGTCACCGCTCCCGCGTACTTGTAGCTCACGGGGGCACTGTGTTCCTGGAGATAGACAATCAGATCCGCCATTGCTGCGGGAGGAATTTCCCGTTCCAGCCCCTCGGGCATAAGTGACTTACCCGAATTGATCAACTCGTCAATCTGGGCTCTCAGAATCGTCAGCACTTTTCCCTTCTGCGCTTTCAGCGTGATACTGTTACTCTGCTCGGAAACCAGAATCCCCGTATTGAGTTTTCCATCTTCCGTTACCGCCAGATAGGAAGCATAACGACCGTCGACAGCTTTATTCGGATCCAGAATCGAGGTCAGCAAAAATGACTTGGATTGATCCGTCAGTGCCGCCAGGTCAGGACCGACCACATGGCCTTTGCCATCCAGGCGATGACAGCTGGCACACTGCTTCTCAAAGACCTGCCGCCCCCGTTCCAGGTTCCCCTGTTTCAGATCAACCGACTGATACTGCTTCAGTACCTGTTCGCGACTGGCACTGCTGGCCGCGGAAAACAGTTTCTGCGCGTGCTCTTTAATCTTGGAATTCTTATGCTCGAGCAGTCGCTGCTGATTCGTCAGATCAATCTGGGCAGGTTGCACCTGCTTCTGTTCAACCTGCTTCAGCAGTGCGTGAGTCGTCGATTCCCGCAGGAGAAACTGATTGAGAACTTCTGCCTGCAATGAAGGTGTGAACTGCTTCCAGTTTTCGAACACCAACTCCAGTGCCTCTGGATTCTGGGTGGCGATCAGGTTTCTCAATGCAGCGATCTGCAGCTTCAATGGTGTCTGCGGAGAGAGTAGATCGGCAACAAAATCGAGGTCCTGCTGATTCTGTTTCAGGCTTAACACAAACTCCAGGGAAGTTACCCGTTCTTCCGGAGACTGAGCGACATCAGATACCAGCTCACGGGCACGCTGACTCAAAGCCGAGATCTGTTTCTGAAATGCATCCGAATGGCCCTGCTGTTTCACCTGAGGCGACTGCAGTAACTGAGCAAGCAGGTTCCATTCCCAACTCGGAATCTGCTGACTTTCAGCAGCATGCGCTGTCAGATGGACAGCCAGGTCATTCAAGACCTTGGGCTGCTTCGAAGCGATTGCCATATCGGTCAGTGCATTAAGTACCGGCAGCATCTTCGGATTGGCTGTCACCTGAGGCAAAAGTGATGCGATTGCGGATGCCAGTCGACTCGGTTCAAAACTCGTCAGTACTGCAGACCGAATATAAACACTGTCGGCATGCTGCTGCATCAATTTCAACAACGCTGCCGTCGCGGCGTCTCCTTTTAAATCACCAAGAGAGTAAGCCAGTTGCAGAATCACAGACGGATCCTGTTCCTGCTTCGCCTGTGCCAATACCGCTTCTGCCAGCGGAGAAGATTCATTCAGAAATGGTTCCGACAGTCGAATCGCTTCGCGGCGGACTCCCGGATGAGCATCGTTAATCCGCGGTTGTAACAATTCCGGATCAAGTCCCTGTAATGCATCCAGTGTGCACAATGCCTGTAAGCGTGAGGCGGGGAACTCGGCCTCTGCTGCGATCTGTTTCAAGACAGGAACAGCACTCTTATCTCCGCGTAAGCGAAGTTCCTGCTGGACCATATCACGCAGAGTACCATTCCTGCTTTTCATCAAACCTGCGACCTTCGCAGCACTGAGCTGTTTCAGATCCGGCATGGATTTGAGCTGTTGCCCCTTGCGTGTCACACGATAGATCCGCCCCCGTGTCTCGCCCGCGCGGACATTCAGTTTCTGTACGGACTCCGGGGAGAGAAACTTGGGATGCTCAATCAGATAACGGTACATATCGACGATGTACAGCGAGCCATCGGGAGCCGTTCGCATCTGAACGGGACGAAACCAGTTATCGGTCGATGTCAGAAATTCACGCTCCTGCTCTTCTTTTGCCCGGTAACCGGCGAATGTCACTCCCTCTGGTTTCAAGACGCGACGATGCACCAGCTGATTCACTGGTTCACAGACAAACGCATTTTCATAAAAGGGATCGCCCAGTGCGACATCGCGATAGAGCCCCAGTCCACAGGCAGACGTCGGTCGGCCGCGCTGTCCACTCAGATGGAACTGAACCAGTTCCCCGACCGGATATAACTGACTGGCGTCATCACCGCGAGGTACGGCCACTTCAGCCGGCGGTGAAACCACATACGGATTTTTACGATAGTAAGCTTCATCCACGGGATAATGCACACACAGACTGCCATTCCGACAACCAAACCAGTCTCCCCAGTCATCGCGGACACGCCCCTGCTGGGTTCGTCCACTGACCGGCTCCAGTTCCCCCGTCTCAGGATGAAAGCGAAAATCCCGATTGGTCACATTAACGGTCTGGCCGTTGAACGATTTGATGATCCCGCCAAAAAGCCCCCCGGAAGCATAGACCCAGTTATCCAGGCCCGGTGCCAGACTGTTGACTCGTGCCTGATAGTTATGGGTTGCAAAACCAGTGAGCACCTTGCGGTTGATGTCTGCTTTCCCGTCGCCATCTGTGTCTTCCGCATATATCACATCAGGAGCAGTACAGACCAGCACTCCGTTTTTCCAGACCATCAGTCCGGTGGGAAACGGCAGCCCTTCCAGAAACACGGTCGCTTTATCATAGGTCCCGTCCTGATCGAGGTCTTCCAGAAATTTGACCACGCCCCCCGGTTTGAGATTGCCGTCCATCCCCTGCGGATAGTCTCGCATTTCCACAACCCACAGTTTTCCATCCGGTCCGAACTCCACTGCCACCGGATCGACTACCAATGGCTCGGCTGCGACCACATCGACCTGCAGGTCATCTGCGTAATTCATCCGGGAAATCGATTCTTCCGGAGTCAGTGGTCGTTTCCCGCCTGTTCGGCTGACATCTTCTGCAGGCTTGTAGTCAGCGGGAACCTGAGCGGCCACTGTCTTGAGTATTTTTTCTTCCAGTCCCGGTGCAAACGGCCCCGGCTTGTCATACCAGACCATCGCATTCCGCCCTTCGTAGCCTCCTTCTTGCAGGACGCGTTCGGACGGAATGTAACAGGGAACATCATTCGCATAAGAGGAGACCCAGACTTTCTCTCCATACTTACTCTTGATCGCCAGTGAGTAATCGACGACCACTTCTCCGCCAAGAAACACCATTGCCAGGTCGTCGCCGAAGACCCAGGATTTCACTGGATAGTCGATCTCATCTATTAAAGCCTCGCCCTGTGCCAGTCGTTTCAGATTTTTCTGAGCGTGGTAGCCCGTGATGCCAGGCTTCTGTGCCAGCATTTTCCACTCTTCTTCTGTCGGCAGAGTCGCCAATGGGAGTTTCACTTCCTGGCTGTGCGTGGTCAGGCTGCCAGTAATCGGTGCCAGACTCGTCTTCAACCGCTGCTTGACACCATCGGCGAGTCCCCGCCCATTCACCCGGGCAGCTCCCTGAACTTCGCCACGGACTTTGGGATTCTGATCGGCTCCACAACCAATGGCCACCATTGCCATGCATTCCGGGAAATCGGTTTCGATCCCTTCGACAGCACACCCGGCCCAGTCCCCTGACATAAATGGGACCGGTCCTAATGTAGTACAGTGACAGGCATAGCTCACCAGAACCGCGCGACGCTTTCCCTCGAGACTTTTCACAACCAGGATCGGCACCTCATAATCGACGGGCCCGGTGATCTGTCTGCGGTTTTTGGCAAAGGTGGCTGTTCCGGTTCCCCATTCCAGGTGTGCGGGGCGGGAATCCTGAATCGCCTGCTTTGCAACCTCAGTCAGTTTCTCAGCCAACTCCTGAGTATAGCGGGCAATCACTGCCTGCTCCTCTTTGGTCAGATCTTTCGTGAACAGGTTCGGCAACACATCAGTCAGCATGGGGGCCGAATGGGTGTGTGTCGAACAGATCACAACGCCGGATGGCGTCATTTCATATTTATCTTTCAGATTCGCGACAACCTTTTTTGTCACCTCAGCGGGAACACCACAGTTATCAACAGTGATCAGCACACGTGGCTTACCCTGTTGATCCTCAACAGCAACGGCACGTGCCCATAAATGCTGTTCCACCTGATTGATCAGCTTCGATCCACGAGCGGCGTATCCGCTTAAGGGGACCGGATACTCGGGAGTGATATCGACTTTGGCGATCCCTACTGAAAATGTTTTCGTTTTTTCAGCGTGAGTGATCGAAAAAGAAATACTGAAGACCACTGCCGTCGTTAAGAGGCGAAAGGCGTGCATGAGCTGGGGTCCTGTTCTGGAAAACAGTCTGGATGACAAGCGCAGGTATTGATTTTGATTGAATCAATTCCAGTGATTCCAGGCTGTTCTCATTTTTTAAAAATCTTTATTATCGAATAATCACTTCAGTGTAACCTCGGCAGAGAGGCGTAATCAATCCAGTGATGCGTCATTCACTTTCAATTTTGCGACACCGGAATTCAGTAATGCAGAACCGTACCGCCCCCCAGGTGGCGATATTCATAGAAACATCAAAAACATTCGGCAGAGAAATTCTGCAGGGAATCTCCAGTTATTCTCGCACCCATGGTCCCTGGTCAGTCTACATTGATGAATGGGGACCAGAGACGTCGTTACCCGACTGGCTGAATGGCTGGGAGGGAGATGGCATCATTGCCCGCGTCCGTTCACGTCAGATGGCAGAACGACTGTCAGCGGCCAATGTCCCCGTAGTCGACACGTTGCAACAGATCCCCAACCTGGGTCTGCCTGGAGTTTACCCTGATGATACAGCTCTGGCCCGAATTGCATTCGAACATTTACAGGATCGGCATCTCAGAAATTTTGCCTTTGTGGGTGTTGAACGGGCCAACTGGTCTCTTCGTCGGCAACAGGCATTTGCTGAACAGGCAGCGCAACAGGGTGCCAGTTGTGAAATTTACTCTCCACTTTCCCGCAGGAGATTCGTGGAGAGTTGGAACGGAGGACAAGAGGATCTGGGCGACTGGCTGGAATCGCTTCCTAAGCCGGTCGGACTGATGGCAGCTCACGATCTGCGGGCGCTCTGTGTCCTGGATGCCTGCCGCCGGCGTAATATTGCGGTACCGGAACAGGTGGCTGTCGTGGGAGTGGACGATGACGATGTCTTCTGTGAGGCAGTTGATCCACCGCTGACCAGCATCGCCCATCAGGCGAAAGCCGTTGGTTACCAGGCTGCAGCGCTGCTTGATCGCCTGATGAAAGGAGAACAGACCGCAGATTCAACAATCCTGGTTCCTCCCCGCCTGCTGATTCCCCGCCGCTCCACTGATACCATCGCCGTCGATGACCCCGCGATCGCAGCAGCACTCGAATTTATCAGGCACAATGCGTGTGGGAAAATCAGTGTTTCACTGATTGCCCGCCACGTCAACCTGGCACGGCGTTCCCTCGAGCGTCGCTTTACCAGACTGGTGGGAAAAACGCCGCATCAGATCATCGCGGAAGAACGTCTCCGGCGCGCCAGACAATTGCTGATCGACACTGATTTCACGCTCGAACAGATTGCAGCCATGGCTGGATTCTCCAGTGCCGCCTACCTGAGTGTGATCATCAAACAGCATGAGGGCTGTACTCCGACTGAGTTTCGACTGAAGGCACAACACTAGAAGGAATCTGCTTCATCTCATCATTGCCCTGGAAGATTCAGGAATTCGATCAGAGAAATTCGAACTGGAATAAGATCAATGATAGTCAATAAGAGGCTATTGACGCCTCAAATACTTACCCATAAAATGGCCGGATTCCATCTCATACATCAGGGCTAAAAATGGCGCACAGCAATCTGCAAGAAGAGCTAAAAAAGAAACAACCTTTCGATTCTCTGGAACAGGCAGCCATTTTAAATATCCTGCGAACCAGCGATATTTTTCATAACCAGTTCGGTAAGCTGTTCCGGGAATTTGGCTTAACCCCTTCTCAGTATAATGTTTTACGCATTCTACGCGGAGAAGGTAAACCCATGCCTTCACTGGAAATTGCCAGTCGAATGGTACAGGTCGTTCCCGCCATCACCGGGTTGCTGGATCGTCTGCAGGCTCAGGATCTGGTCAAACGCAAACGCTGCACGGAAGACCGGCGTGTGGTTTATATTGAAATCACACCGAAAGCACTCAAACTGCTCAAGCAGATTGATGAACCGGATCTCGAATTGCACCGCAAATTGATCGGCCATTTGAGCAAAAATGAACTGAATGAGCTGTCCCGGCTTCTCGAAAAGGCCCGAACGTCACTGGTTCCCGCCAACTAGAAATCAAATGACCTGCTTTGCGGTTCGTGGTTTTAAGCGGCCGTCACTTTCCAGGCAATGTCAAATCTCCTGACTTAACATTCGGGCCTGGTCAGATTTGTTCTCACATCTCGAAACGGCCCTCCCCCCCCCTAAACAATGCGGGAGTCAGGAGTTCCGTACTTGATAAGCACGCTATGCATAGCCGATGCCTGCACCAGTTTTGACTTTTTTGCCA
The DNA here is from genome assembly GCF_008329715.1 of Gimesia chilikensis. Lineage (GTDB taxonomy): Bacteria > Planctomycetota > Planctomycetia > Planctomycetales > Planctomycetaceae > Gimesia > Gimesia chilikensis. The sequence goes on from NZ_VTSR01000001.1 coordinate 593,065, forward strand.
AATAACTGAATTCTCTGAATCAGATCTCTTTTTTGAAGGTAGTTATATTATCACGGGGAAGGTATGCGCTGGTTGTGGCGATCATATTCATCAATTTTTATGAACTCCAGATAATACTGGATTGTCTGATTACTGTTGGAAAATTTGATTCCATTCGTTAAGCAGTTTGAGTACAGTAAATAATCTAACTCTGATACGTCTGCCTTCCTGAAGTTAGTTGACTCCCTGCAATTACCAATCGATTGCAATCAGCGATTGACCACTGCTATTGCTGAGGTTGTAAGGTGATCGGTAAGGAACGCCATCAAATGAACTACGGCACTGAATGGCCTTCGACACATATCACGCTCCTGAACCGTGTCCGCCTGCATACGGATGCGGAAGCGTGGCGGGAGTTTGTAAAAATCTACGGGCCCCTGATCTACAATTACTGCCGAAAAAAACGGCTGAACGATGCCGATGCCGAGGATGTCTGCCAGGAAGTCTTTCGCCAGATCAGCACATCCCTGAACTCATTCGAGTACAATAGAAAGCTGGGCCGTTTTCGTTCCTGGCTGGGTACGGTCACCTACCACGAAATCTGCCGGTTCTGGAAAAAGAACCAGCGGGTTCAGCACCAGACGGGAAAAAGCGAACTGGAAGAGTTCATTAATAAGCACCCCGGCGAAATTGATGGTGTCTGGTCTGATGAATTCTGCAGCCATATCTATGAAACCGCATTGGAGACAATCCGCCCGCAATTTGACGAAAAAACCTGGCGCGCTTTTGAACTCACCTGGATTCAGGATTCCCCTACCAAAGCAGCGGCGGTAGAATTGGACGTTGATCCGAACTGGATTTACAAAGCCAAGTTCCTGGTTCAACAGAAACTGAAAGAGGAAATCAAACGTCTTTCCTTTGATAGCGTCGTATTCCAGAAGTAAGCAGATCTTGAGTTCTTCATGGAAAATTGTCTCTCGGATAATCAAATTCACCAATACCTCGTACATGATCTGAATGGCGACGATTTACAGCGCTATTCTGAGCACCTCAACGAGTGCGGCAGTTGCCAGAAACGAATTGAGATCCAGTCAGAAGACGATGAACTCAAAGTCTGGCATAACTGCCATCGACAACAGGCCCAGGAAGAGCCCGCAGAGAAACACGCATTTACCGACGAACGGATCGATAAACTTTTTCGCTCCACATTTTCCTCCATTCATCAAGCCGGGAGTCGCAGCAACAAGGCATCGGACCAGCCGGCTGCCAATGCGACATCGACATTGCCCCTGCCGGAAGAAGCCCCCATCAGAACCATTGGGAATTACCATCTCATTGAACAGATTGGGAAAGGAGGCATGGGAGCCGTCTACCGTGCCACACACTCACATCTCAAAAAACAGGTCGTTGTGAAACTGATCCTGAACAATCGCGTCGATGACGAGACCCAGGTTCAACGGTTTTACCGCGAAATGGAAGTGATCGGCAGTCTGGATCATGCCAACATAGTCAAAGCTACCGACGCAGGAGAGATCGACGGGACCTGCTTTCTGGTAATGGAGTACCTGGACGGCCACGATGTCAAATCTATCCTGAATGCGGAAAAAACAATCCCTCTCTCATCCGCCTGTTACATCCTGAGGCAGGTGGCAAATGGTCTGCAGTACATCCACAACCATCAACTGATCCACAGAGATATCAAACCCTCCAATCTGTTTCTGACCTCCGACGGTCAGGTCAAAATTCTTGACCTCGGACTGGCCGGACTGAAGCAGGGGGAATGCAGCGATCTGACCGACAGTAACTGCATCATGGGCAGTGTCTATTACATGGCCCCGGAGCAGGCACAAAACGTCAAGAATATTGACCAGCGTGCAGATATCTACAGTCTGGGTTGCGCTTTCTACCAGATGCTCACAGGCCGGCCCCCGTTCAAAAAGACATCGCAACTCGAAACAATTATTGCGCATCGCGAGACACCACCACCACATCTGCGAGTTCCCATTCCGAACATCCCTCCTGAAATTGAAGATCTTTTTCAGTCCATGATGAAAAAAGATCCGGAAGAGCGGATTCAGACAATGGCAGAAGTTGTGGAGATTCTCGATCACTTTCTGTATCAGCGATCGGAGCTACCACTCAGCGAATCCTCGGAAACCCGGTTCACTGAGTCTCAGGAACTGAAACAATTATGTACGAACGCAAGGCTCTCCCCTGCAATCGAAGCACTGCAACAAACAGCGACGACTCAATACAGACAGCTGGGAGAATCCGCACCTCTCCGAAAGAGAATGGTCAGTTCATCTATTTTCATCGCCTGTGCACTGGGAGTGGCTGGTGCACTGATCTGGCTTAACAAGCCCGATGTGCCCTCCACAACGGCGGTCAACAAGACCACCCAAACAGCCGGTATCGCTCCAGTGATTCTACCTGCTATCAATGCGGAACTGGAAAGAAAAGCTGCAGCCTGGTTCCTGAATCATCGCTGCGTGCTTTGGGTCTCAGGTGAGAACAAACCCATCAATCAGATTGAGTCGCTCCCCAATCACGATTTTTCCATCACACGAATTGATTTCAAACCCCAGCCCATCACTCCCCAACTGCTGGCCCCCCTGAAAGGACTCTCCAGACTGGAAGAGCTAAACTTATTCAATTGCCGGATCGCTGCCGGATCGCTGCAGCCATTGGAGGGTATGCTCTCTCTAATGAAACTGGACCTGCACAGCACGGGAATTACTGATGCTGATCTGGCAGTTGTCAGCAGCCTGAAAAATCTTACCAATCTCTCAATTCACAAAAACCCCAAATTGACGGACCAGGGTATGCAGCATCTCGCTGATCTCCAAAATCTGGTATCAGTCAACCTGGCTCGCCTGAACGTCTCTGATAAAGGCCTGCAGTTTCTGCAGACCAATCCTGCTCTGAACTGGCTGAATCTGGAAGACACCAACACTTCCGACGCCTCAGTACCTGCACTCAAACAACTACACAGTATGGATAAGCTTCACCTCAAAGAATCCAAGGTCACTGAAGCTGGTTTTCAGGAAATAAAAAACAGTTTGCATAATGCGACTGTCCTTTCGTATTAAACTTCCCTCTCTGAGACCACCTTGTTCAGCTGAAATATCCTTGCAGCACCACCTCATATATGGTCACCATCAAGCCTTTTAAACCGGCATCTTAATCTTGACCCTCCGGTCCCCTTCTGAATACTTCAACCTGGTTTGTGTTTTCAGATTCTAATTCAAAAGGGCTAAATCGATGGTAGGTAATGCAGTCTGGCCAAAATCTGCGCGCGTAGAACAATTGGAAAATCAGACAAAGTTCCAGGCAGATCCGGAACAGAGTCTGGTCAGCATCGTAATCGCAGCGCGGAACAATGGACCATTTCTGGCAGAAGCAATCGAGTCTGCATTAAATCAAAGTGTGGAATGTGAAGTCGTCTATGTTGACGACTGCAGTTTTGACAACTCCCTCAAAATTGCCGGTCGATACCAGGATCAGGGACTGCAGGTGATTCGCTCGCAGTTTCACCGGGGGGTTTGTGAAGCACGGAATCGCGGTGCCTCATTTGCTAAAGGAGATTATCTGTTATTCCTGGACGGTGATGACGTTCTGCAGGCAGACTATGTCCAGAAGCATCTGGACGCCATTACTCCCGAGACACCCTTCGTATACGGTTCTGCCGAGGCATTTGGGGCCTTTACAACATTCTGGGATGCACCCGAATGGGACGACGGACGCCTGTGGTTACGAAATTTCGTGAACACCTCTGCTTTATGGAATCGCCACGCATTCGAAACCGCAGGCGGGTGGCGTAACAAAATCAATACCATGTGGGACTGGGACCTGGCCCTCCGCGGTGCTCGCCTGGGTACACCAGCGAAAAGTCAGGCTGTTCTGCTCTATCGCCAACACCCCGGTTCCTGGTCTGCCAACATTCAAACTAAGAAAGAGGAACGACAGGAATCGATGCTCCCCCGCATGAGACAGATCTGTACCCGACTTAGCGTAGGATCGATCATCAGCGGCCGCCTGGTCGACTACTTTCCCCAGTGGATGTCAGCGGTTGCTCAGGCTGTCAAACTGATCAACACACAGGAGCCGGTTGAACTGGTTCTACTGGACAACTCCAACAACCCACGCACACTCGAACAAATCAGAAGAGAAGCCTACCGCTATCTCAATATTTTTGAGTCTATCAGAGTCGTGCCACATCCGGTTAAATATCACCACACGACCGAGCGTGACAGAAGAAACAAGGTGGCCCAGTTCATGGCCCATGCCTGCAATCGACTCAAAGCAGAAATGAAAGGTGAGATCCACTGGATCATAGAAGATGATATCCTGGTCCCCCTCGAAGCAGGAAAAGAGCTAACTGAAAACCTGACGACAGGCTGGGTCCCGCCGAATGCAGTCTCAGGCTGTTACCGCAGTCGGCATGTCGAGTCACAGTTTGTCGGCGGTTATTTTGATGAAGAACATATCGTCAAAGCTTTTAAAGAACTGGGCGACAAAATCACGTCAGTCGACTATTGTGGTACAGGTTGCCTCATGTACTGGAAAGATCGAACGCCTAAATACTGGCGTAGCCACTACCGGGATTCGCCTGCCCATGACTGGGCCTGGTGCGCGCAGCTCAAGCGTGAGAATGGTGAAATATTGATGCTCCCCTCAGTGCACTGCGGACACGTTCAGACGCCGGAGAACATTCTCTACTGAGCATCTCTAGTACGGCCGGGGAAATAAGAGTCACGAATTAGAAAAACACGAGCTCACAACACAAAATAGGAAGCAGGCACTAGTCCCCTACGATGTGCGCTTAGTAAGCAAGTGAGCCCGTGTCTTTCGTGATTAGTTCATTTTGTTTTCACAAAAATGAATAACACCCTCTACTGTCATATAGGAATGTAACCGGACAATCTTCCGGAAAATGATCAGAAAATTGGAAGGTTTTTCTGAAATAAGCAGAAAACTGTTCTTACGAACCCTATGAGTTTATTTGAACACAAACTGCTTCTATCTGTCAATAACGAATCAAATACCCTCTAAGATCAATAAATTTCCCAACGTAAATACAATAATATAAACACTTTTCTCAACTCCGGTTATTGTGCCTGAATTTATAGATACCGACTCTCGCCTGGGTTGCGAATCTCGAATGCGATCGGATTTGTCATTCACGCACGACCAAAATATACATATAACCATGTATATTTTAATTTACACTTTCCAACATTGAATTCTTTGAAAGTGAATTACGTACCAGCTTTTTATTTGACAATATATTGTTAACAATTTACAAAATACAACCTGTAATGCGGTGCATTTTAGATGCAGATCACTGCCAACAAGCTCTGCTCTCAAGAGTCATAGCACGGACCAGAACCTCTGTTTCGGTTAACAGGTATAATATATGAATGATTTACAGTTAGTCAGAGGTCTCGGCGAGCAGATCGTTGAGCGACTCAGAGAAGACATCTTTGCTGGTAGAATCGCGGAGGGGGAACGACTGCGGGAAACCGAACTCGCCAGACGGTTTTCAGTCAGTCGCGGTCCGATTCGTGAAGCCATTCAACAGTTAACCTGGGAAGGTGTTCTGGAAACGGACCGCAACAGGGGAGCGATGGTGGCAACGTCTGCCCCTGATGAAATTACCGAACTCATTATTCCACTCCGCTGTACGATCGAAAAATATGCCGTCCGACTGTTCTTTGATCAGCTCACAGCGGAAGATTTTCAGGTCTGGGAAAACATCCTGCTGAAGATGAAGCAGGCATGCGAAGCCCGTGATTTCGCCCTGATTTCAGAGCATGACATCGCCTTTCACCGCTCCCTGGTAACACGCTCACAGTCCCCAGACCTGTTGGCAATCTGGTCTGCCATCGTTTCACGCGTCAGACGACATTTTCGTGAAGCACATTTGAACTACAAGAATCCATTACAGATTTACGAGGAGCATCTGCCGATCATCGAAGCGTTCAAAAACCAGAGCCTGACTGAGGCGCTGCAAATCATCGAAAATCATATTGAGTAGATCAAATGAATTACATGATGAAACAATCTCCCAAATTGCCGCACTTCATATTGTTGCTCTGCCTGACTCTGCTCAGTGTCTTTGCGAACGAAAGTCGTGCAGAACCGGAAAAACCGCAACAGGTGGAGCGGGTACGTTTTTTTGAAGAACACGTGCGGCCCCTGCTCCTCAAACATTGCCTCGATTGCCACGGCCCCAAAAAACAGTTTGCAGAACTCCGCCTCGATTCGCTTGAGCATCTGCTCAAAGGAGGGGAAAGTGGTCCGGCAATCGTCGTAAATCAACCTGATGACAGTCTGCTGATTTCCGCCGTCAAACGGGAATCACTGGAGATGCCCCCCGATCAAACACTCTCTCCTGATGAAATCAAAGTTCTCACAACCTGGATTGAACAGGGAGCAGTCTGGCCTGATTCCGCCAGGTTGGCCGACACGAAATCAGTCGATTTCTCCCGGCACTGGTCCTTTCAACCCATTCAGAACCCGCCAAGACCTGCCGTCAAGAATACCAGGTGGCCTCAGAACGATATCGATTATTTCATCCTTGCCCGGCTCGAAGCTGAAGAGCTCTCCCCCTCCCCCCCAGCCGCTCCCGCTACTCTCCTCAGACGCATGCACTGGGACCTGACTGGTCTGCTCCCCACTTACAGTGATATCGAAACCTTTACCAATTCCTTCAGCCCCGCAGTATCTCAGGCCACAGTAGACAAATTACTGCACTCTCCCCATTACGGCGAACGCTGGGGCAGGCACTGGCTCGACCTCGCCCGTTATGCAGACACCAAAGGTTACGTCTTTTTTGAAAAGCCCACCTTTCACAATGCATTCACCTACCGTGACTATGTCATCGAGAGCTTCAACCAGGATAAGCCGTTCAACCAGTTTGTTCTCGAACAACTGGCGGCAGACTATCTGACTGATGAACTGCCCCACAAGACATTAGCGGCCCTCGGTTTCATCACCGTCGGTCCCCGCTTCAAAAATGATACTCACGATATAATTTCAGACCGCATCGACGTCGTCACCCGCGGATTTCTCGGGCTGACCGTCGGCTGTGCCCGCTGTCACGATCATAAATATGATCCGATCAGCATCGAAGACTATTACTCGCTCTATGGCGTCTTTCGGAATTCGCTACAGCCCATTGATCTCCCCTTCCGCGATCAGGATTCTCTCTCTCCTCAACTGGCCGAACAGGCGCAGAAGATTCAGCAGACAGCTCAGGAACTGAATCAGCTCTATCAGCAGAAACATCAGAAAGTTCTCAAGGACACACATCAGCGACTTGCCGAATATCTGACCGTGGCCCAGTCCCAGAGAAACGGTCCGGACACCGTCAAATTTGATGTGATCGTCGACGGCGATGACCTCAATCCCGAAGTCCTGCTGCTCTGGCAGGAATTCCTGGACCTTTCCGAGAAAAATGAGGATCCCGTATTCTCGCTCTGGCACAAACTCGCAAAACTTCCTTCCACTGACTTTCAGCCTCAAGCCCTCAAGTTGCTGCAGCACTCAGTCCAGAATCAGAAAACCAGTCCAACGGAACGCCTGATCGCAAACCATTTGCTGAATCAGCATCCGCAGACATTCGACGATGTTATTCGCGGCTATGCAGGGCTGTTCAATCAGATTGATCAGGCATGGGATGAGAGAATTGTGACGGCTGCCAGACCAGGGCAACAGAAAACCTCCCAGCCATTTCCTGCAACTAAAACAGACGTTTTGAATGCCTTTTACAGCCCGCACTCCCCGCTGGTCATGCCCCTGCACGGCTACACGGTGCTGCGACTCTTCCCGGATCGAAAACAACAGCAGAAAGTCAAAGAACTGAACGACGCCCTCGATCAGGCCCGCGCAGCAGCCCCCGCAGAACTCGCTCAGATGCTGGCACTCCAGGATGCGAAACAGATCATCGAACCCCGCGTCTTCAAACGCGGCAACCCCGGCATGCCGGCCCAGGCAATCCCCCGCCGTTATCTGCACTTTTTTGATCAGGTCTCAGCAGAGCCGTTTACCCAAGGCAGCGGGAGACTCGAACTGGCACAGGCCATCATTTCGCCTGAGAATCCACTGACTGCCCGCGTGATCGTCAATCGTGTCTGGCAGCATCATTTCGGCCAGGGGCTCGTCTCCACCCCCAGTGATTTCGGTATTCAGGGCGCTAAACCCAGCCACCCCAAACTGCTCGATCACCTGGCCCGCTGGTTCATGCAGCACGACTGGTCCATCAAACAACTTCACCGCTATATCATGTCCTCTGCTACGTATCAGCAGCAGAGCCGCTCCAACGTTGCCGGCGAGAAACGAGATCCCGCCAACAAACTTCTCTGGCGCATGAATCGCAGACGGCAGGATTTCGAAACGATGCGTGATACCCTGCTGCAGGTCAGCCACCAGCTCAATCTGACTGTGGGAGGCAAATCCGTCCGAGGCATCGCAGCCACTGCCAACAAACGCAGAACCTTATACACGTTTATTGATCGTCAGAACGTTCCCGGGCTGCTGCGTACCTTTGACTTCCCTTCGCCGGATGTCAGCAGCGGTGCGAGGAATTCCACCTCGGTCCCCGGACAATCCCTGTTCCTCATGAACCATCCCCTCGTATTGAATGCCGCCCGCATTCTGGGAGAACAGGCACACAAGTCACCAGATCCTCAGGCGGGCATCCGGCAGCTGTTTCAGTCAATCCTGCAACGTGAGCCGTCTACCGATGAATTACAGGCGATGCAGCAATTCCTGGATTCAGACCAAGTCGAATCTCCGCCGGCACCAGTAATCGCAGAATGGGAATACGGCTACGGAGCCTACGACGAAAAAACACAGACCCTGTCCAAATTCAAACCACTTCCCTTTTGGAACGGAAAACAGTATCAGGGCGGAAACAAGCTCCCTGATCCCAAAATCGGCTGGGTCTTCCTCGACAACACCGGAGGCCATCCCGGGAATGACATGCAGCATGTCGCCGTCATCCGCTGGCGGGCCCCCGAGACGATGACTGTCTCCCTGCACGGCAAACTGTCCCATGAACTCCCCCAGGGAAATGGAGTCCGGGGCCGCGTGCTCATCGCGGGTAAGAAAGTCCTCGGTCCCTGGACACTCCACCAGAAATCAGTCGACACCAACCTTGAGAAGATCCAGCTCAAACAAGGTCAGACTATCGATTTCGTGGTCGACATCGCCGGACAGCTCGGCTTCGACTCCTTTGTCTGGTCTCCCGAAATTAAAACACAATCACTGGCGCTCACGGCCACCTCCGGTGAAAAACCAGAGCAGACGTCAGCACGCCAATGGAACTACTCCCGGGATTTCAGAAAACCGGAACCGGTCCGGATTACCCCCTGGCAAAGCCTGGCACAGATTCTTCTGTTATCTAATGAATTCCAGTTTATCGATTAAAGCGGCACGATCATGCACCAGTTCAGCCACAACCCGTTTCTGACACGACGCGAAATGCTGACCCGCTCCGGCATGGGGATGGGCATGCTCGCCCTCGCTGGTCTGACCTCACAGGAAAACCTGCAGGCAGCAAAACAGACCGCCTCCGTCACGCGTCATCATCCCGCCCGGGCCAAGCAGGTCGTGCATCTGTTTATGAACGGCGGCCCCTCACACGTCGATACCTTCGATCCTAAGCCACTCCTGAAGAAATTTCACGGCAAACCACTGCCCAACCCCAATCTACCCACGGAACGCAAAACCGCCGGCGCACTGGGTTCTCCCTTCCAGTTTCATAAATTTGGTGAATCCGGCATCGAAGTCAGTGAACTGTTCCAGAAAACAGCCGCCCATATCGACGACATGTGCGTCATCCGTTCCATGCACTCTGATATTCCCAATCATGAGCCTTCACTGTTACTCATGAACTGTGGCGATAACGCCCTGCCCCGCCCCAGTTTTGGCTCCTGGGTGAATTATGGTCTGGGAACACTCAATGAAAACCTGCCCGGCTTCGTCGTGCTTTGCCCCAACGGCTTTCCTGTCGTCGGTCCAAAAAACTGGCGATCCGCTTTTCTGCCCGGCTCATTTCAGGGAACTCACCTGGACACCAAAGAGACCGACGTAACCCGCCTGATTGAAAACATCAACAACCCACAGACACCGGAACGCCAGCGACGTCAGCTCAATCTGCTACAGCAGTTCAACCAGCGGCACCTCGCAGAGCGCGGACACGATCCCCTGCTCGAAGCCCGCATCCAATCCTTCGAACTGGCTTATCGCATGCAGTTCGCTGCTTCCGATGTGCTTGACCTCTCCAAAGAACCGAAGCACATTCACGAAATGTACGGCGACGGTCTCCAGGGCCGCCAGTTACTGATGACACGCCGCCTGCTCGAACAGGGAGTCCGTTTCATCCAGGTCTGGCACAGTGGCGGACAGGAATGGGATCATCACAGTGGAATTGAAAAGAATCTGAAACGCCTCTGCGGGCAGTGGGACCAGCCCATCGCCGCATTCCTGCAGGATCTCAAGCAGCGGGGCATGCTCGATTCCACACTCGTGCTCTGGGGAGGCGAATTCGGCCGTACCCCGGTCGCGGAGCTCCCCGCGATGAATGGACGCGATCACAATCATTACGGTTTCAGCATGTGGATGGCCGGCGGTGGCGTCCGAGGAGGACACGTACATGGCGCTACCGATGAAACCGGCTTCGCGGCTGCAGAAAACAAAGTTCACGTGCACGACCTGCACGCCACCATGCTGCATTTGCTTGGTATCGATCACGAACGGCTCACCTACCGTTACGCAGGTCGCGACTTTCGTCTGACCGATGTTCACGGACGCGTCGTCAAAGAAATTATCTCATAACACAATCATCCATTTAGAGAATCATTCTCCTTTCAGTTAAGGCATCTCATCTCCATGAAAATTGAACAAATCGTCTGCCAGATCCTCCGCTCAGGTTCCGTCACCAACAAAACAGCCAGTTGTCAGGATTCGGTTCTGGTCCGCATCAAAACCGACAACGGCCTGGAAGGGATCGGCGAAGCAGACTCCTCCCCCGAAGTGGTCAAAGCCATCATCGACGCCCCTTACAGCCACAACGTGGCCTGCGGATTAAGAGAGCTCCTGATCGGCGAAAACCCGCTGGAAACAGAGCGCCTCTGGCAGAAAATGTATCGCCATACCATGTACTTCGGCCGCACCGGCGTCACCATCACCGCGATGGCCGCGATTGACATGGCCCTCTGGGACCTCAAAGGTAAACACTTCGGTGAACCGATCCATCGCCTGCTCGGCGGCGCCCATCACAGTGAATTCCGCGCCTACGCTTCAATCCTGTTCGGCAAAGATGGCCAGGAAACCTGCGACATCGCCCAGCGTTGGATCGAAAACGGGTATACCGCAGTCAAGTTCGGCTGGGAACCGATGGGAGAGTCGGAAGCACTCGACATCGAACTGGTGGCGGGAGCCCGCGAAGGTATGGGAGACGGCACGCTGCTCATCGACGCCGGCTGTGTCTGGGATGCCAGAACCGCACTGCAACGGGCCAACGCCTTCGCCGATTACAATATCGGCTGGCTTGAAGAACCGCTCTTCCCTCACGATGTCGCCGGGTATGCCTGGCTCAAAGATCGCTCCCCCGTCCCCATCGCTGCCGGCGAAGAAGAATGCGGACGCGAATCCTTCGGCCCCTACATTGAACAGCGGGCCCTCGATGTCTACCAGATCGACCTCGCTCGCAACGGCTTCACCGAGGCCTCCTATCTGAAACAGCGGATTTCCGACATTGGTGCCCGTCCCTGCAATCACTGTTACACCAGCCCCATCACTGTCGCTGCCTCGCTGCACTGGCTGGCCACCTGCAAAGATGCCTTCATCTTTGAAGACTGCGTCGAAGACGAACCGATCCGCAACGAACTGACCTACGAAAAAGTCCAGGCCGAAAACGGCATCATTCAGGTTCCCGATCAACCGGGGCTTGGCGTCACGCTCAATGAAGAATTCGTTGCCGCTCATATTGTTTCAGAATCGAAATAGTGTCCCCCCTCACACTTCCCCAGACCAGACTGAGACCACAACATGACACAAACCCCCATTCGTACGAAGATCGACTTTGAACAGCCCGGTACTCAATGGAGTACGCTCAATATTCCCTTCTCTTACAACTTGAGCGGCTGGTCGCAACTGCAGATTCCCATCGCCACCATGGCCAACGGCGAAGGCCCCACCGTGCTCCTCATGGCCGGTAATCATGGAGACGAATATCCCGGCCCCATCGCCATTATGAAACTGATGAAAACTCTGCAGCTGGAGCAGATTTCCGGCCGCATCATCTTCATCCCTGCAATCAACATCCCCGCCGCCAAAGCAGCCACGCGACTCTCCCCTCTGGATGGCAAAAACCTCAACCGCTGTTTTCCCGGAAACGCGGAAGGCACTGTCACCGAAATCATGGCTCACTATCTCACCACGGAAATCTTTCCGCGGGTTGATGTCGTCATCGACCTGCACACCGGCGGACGCGGCGTTTATTTTTATCCCTGTGCCCACCTGCACCTGGTCGATGATCTCGAACAGCGCCGCCGCATGGCTCAGGCGACACTCGCTTACAACACCGATTTCGCATTCCTCTACGCCGACATCGCCGGCAAAGGGCTCCTGCCCGTCGAAGCCGAAAACATGGGAAAAACTGTCGTCACCACTGAAATGGGCGGCGGCGAAGTGACTCCGGCCAGCGTGCACCGCACGACTCAGTCCGGCTTGCATAACGTCCTCATCCACCTCAAGGTCCTGCAGGGAGAGGAACAGAGCCGCGCCGACCTCGGCCTGGATCCCACCCGCTGGATTCAGGCACTCGACGCCGACGACTATATGTTCGCCCCTGAGTCCGGTCTGTTTGAAAGTTTCGTCGATGTCGGAGCTGACGTCTCCGCAGGACAGCCCCTGGGAGGACTCTACTTCCTCGAACGTCCAGACCGCGAACCGACAATCATCGAAGCCCCCTCGGATGGCATCGCGATCGCCCACCGCGGCCCGACCCTCACCAGCCAGGGAGACATCCTCTTCTGTCTGGCCCATGATGTCGATCCTGCCGTCCTGAAAACGTTCGAATAACCTCCTGTTTCTCCACCACCGGGAAGACATGCATGACGGGACTGGACTGGTTCATTGTCTTTTTACTGAATGGCGCGGTGATCGCCTTTGGCTTTTACCTCGCCCGCAGTACGAAATCCAGCAGCGACTGGTTTCTCGGCGGACGCTCGCTCCCCTGGTGGGGGCTGGGGCTCTCGATCTTTGCCACCAGTGTCGACAATGCCGACGCTGTCTCCCTCACCGGTTACGCCTACAACCATGGCATGCACATCATCACCGCTTTCACCCTCGCCAGTGTCTGCGGTGCGGTCCTGGCCTCGTTCGTCGTGGTCCCGGTCCTCTATCGTGGTGGCTTCTACACCAACGCCGAATACCTGGAAACCCGCTTCGGAAAATCCATCCGCGTCTTCAGCGCCCTGATTCAGATCCAGTACCGCACCAGTATGCTCGGCCTGATGATCTGGTCTATTTATCTCATGCTGCAGGGACTCCTTGATTTCACTCCCACACAATGCTGGACGCTCATCGCCCTGCTGGTCATCTTCACCGCCGCCTATACCACCTGGGGCGGACTCACCTCCGTCGTCTGGACCGACGCCCTGCAGAGCCTGATCATGATGGCCGGCGGCATCACCATTTTCTACGCCGTCTGGTCCGCCACCGGAGGCTGGTCGACAATAGTCGATAACCTCTCGCAGTCCACCGACGCCAACGGACAACCGCTAATCAACTGGCTGCACATCGGTCAGTTCCAGGATGCCAAATCCACCTCTCCCTATCTGATCGTCATGGGCTGGACCATCATCGGCATGGGTTACTACACCGTCAATCACACGCAGACCATGCGGCTCATGGGAGCCCGCTCACTCTGGGACATGAAAATGGCGGCCCTCTTCGGCTGCCTGTTGATCATGCCCATCATGATCGGCACTACCCTGATGGGTGTCATGGGCCGCGTCCTCGTTCCCGAATTCACAACTCACTCCGGAGCCGACCAGTTATTACCGCATTTCGCTAATCAGTATCTCGCTCCCGGCTTCAAAGGTCTCGTTGTCGCCGGCATTCTCTCCGCCGCCATCAGTACTTTTGATTCCATTGGCTCCGCCCTTTCGGCCCTGTTCACCCGCGACATATACGCCCGCTGGATCAAAACCGACGCCACGGAAGCGCATTACCTGAAAGCCACCCGCTGGGCGACCATTGGCATTCTGCTGATGGGCTTCCTCTACATCCCTTTCATCGCCCGTTATGACAACATGATTCAGGCCTTCCGCACATTGATTCCTGTTTTTGTGACGCCATTATTCACCGTTTATATTGTAGGCGTTCTGACTCGCGTCCCGCGCCAGAGTGGCCTGGTAGGCCTCTGTGCCGGATCCCTGTTCGGCCTGCTCGGCTTCATCGACCGCGTGCTGGTCGACGAACCCCTGTTCAGCCCCTGGCTGACGGAAGTCTGGTACGCGTTCCCCTGCTCGATGATCATCACCACTCTCGCCATGCTCGCGGCCACCCTCAAATGGGGCTGGCTCAATCCGGATCAGCAACTGGAATTACAAACCCCCGCCTCACCGGAAAAACATGACTGGCTCTCCGAAAGCCGCCAGGAACTGCTGGCCGTCAAAGAGTCACCCTTTTATAAGCCGGTTCCTCAATACCTCAACCCCAACTGGTACGCGATTCTATTAATCGCCTTCTCCTGCTGGATCATATTTGGACTCTTCTGGTAATCCGCCACTACAGGAAAATACTCGGGACTCCCCCATGCAACACTGCCTCAGACTATCGTGGATCCCCCTGCTGATCGCCTTGCTCGTCAACCCCGGCCATGCCGCTGAACCGTCCCCGCAGAAACCAGTGCCCCTCGACATTGAATTCACCGCCCGTTGTGACCAGACAACACAGCGTTATGTCCTGCTGCTCCCGGAACAGTTCTCAACTGAAAAGCCCCACTCGCTGCTCATCGCCCTGCACGGACACGGTTCCGACCGCTGGCAGTTCGTCAAAGATCCCCGGGGCGAATGCCGGGCGGCTCGCGACATCGCCCGCAAGTATAATCTGATCTACGTCTCCCCCGATTACCGGGCCCGCACCTCCTGGATGGGCCCTCAGGCAGAAGCCGACCTGCAACAGATCATTGAGGAACTGAAGTCAAAGTATCAAATCGACCAGGTCTTCCTCTGTGGCGGTTCGATGGGAGGCTCGTCCAGCCTGACCTTCGCTGCCCTGCATCCGGAACTCATCGACGGAGTCGCCGCCATGAACCCCACCGCCAACCATCTGAAGTACAACAATTTTCAAACCGCTATCCAGGCCTCCTTCGGGGGCACCAAACAGCAGATCCCGGAAGAATTTAAAAAACGGAGCGCCGAATACTGGCCCGAAAAACTGACGATGCCCCTCAGCATCTCGGTCGGCGGAAAAGACACCAGCGTCCCTCCGGACAGTGCCCGCCGACTGATCAATATCTTGAAACAACTCAACCGAGAAGTCCTGCTGATCGACCGTCCGCACGAAGGCCACAAGACCAGCTATGATGACAGCCGCGCAATTCTGGAATTCATCATCCAACGGGCGAATAGCAAGAAAGAAAAACCGGAGCAGTAATCTCCGGTCACTGACCAATCTGCGTTTCGCTGCGCAACATGTTGCCGCGGTTCAACAACTCTTCGGTCGGCACCACCACTTTGGGCTGCAACTGATAAGTGAACTCATGCCGGTTTGTGACTTCAAAGGGCAGCAGGTTATCTGTCACCGCGTCCAGTGGCATCCACTGATACCAGGGCGTCCGCACCTTCTGCATCACCGACTGCGTTTCATATCCATCTTTAGTCAGTGTGATCTCGCGAGTCCCGTAATAGGTAAAATCCATCGAGACCGGCGTATAACCGATTTCTTCCCCGTCCACTTTGACCAGCGCCCCGGACGGAACCGAGCGAATTGTCATCCGCCGATGCACGCACCCGGTCTGCACCGCTGCCAGCAGCAGTAACAGCGCAAACAGCGATCCACGCTTCACATCAACCGATGCGAATCTAAATCGCGGCACAGCGGCTCTTGCAGGGAGTGTATTGACAGGGTCGGACATGGACCTTGAGACGAAACTTTCGACAGGACAACATTTGTAGACAGATTCAGGGTAGAATCCTGAATGAAGAGCGGGATTCTACTTTTCTTCCCCAATCCTGCCAAGACAAATTTCAACAGTTCCTGACAAATGAATTCTCCGTAAAGCATTATTTGAAAGACACTTACAGAAACACTGTTTCGAAAGCAAAATAATCGAAATCCGCGAACCTTGCCCCTCGACTCTGTTTCTAAACAGTCAGCAGGCCCGTTGAATCGCACTTTTAGCGAATATCGGCAATTTTTTTTGAGACAAAGCCGGGGAAGTGCCCCGGTTATCTTGAATTTCTCACGCGGTCGTGCGATAAAGTGCTCATCACTATTAAGTTATCGATTGTCTAGCCTCATGCCGACCGTCGAAAACCACATCGGGACGTAGCGCAGCCTGGTAGCGCGCTACACTGGGGGTGTAGAGGTCGCAGGTTCAAATCCTGTCGTCCCGACTTCTCATTACAAATTGTGAGACACACAACAGCCGGCTGCGGTCAATTCCGCCCGGCTGTTGTTCTTTATAGGCAGGCGCACCACCGCGTCAACAAAAACGACGCCCTACCTCAGTCGGCCTGCTGTGCTTTCAACCACTGCACACTCAGATCAGGAAAGTCCGTGCAGACATCGTCCACGTCGGCCTGGTTGAATAACGCCTCATGCAGCGCCGCCACCGAAGGACAGTTCTTCGGCAGATCATCGCTTCTGACAACCCCCGTAACCACACGCAGCCCCGCAGCGTGAGCTGCCTTCGTGAAATCGCTACACTCTGGTCGTCCGCTCTTGTCCCAGGTCACCACCCTTGGCAGATTCGGAAAAACGCCATCTACAGTTTCAGACAATTGTTTGAGGCCTGCAGCCGTGGCCAGTTCATCGTAATCAGAACCATCCGGCCCGGGCTTGCCACCAGAATAGATCATCATCAGGTGTCCCTTCCAGCCGAACTCCTTACGAAACCGTTTCAGGGTCTCCAGCTCAAAACACTGAACCCAGCAGGCAGATTTTTCATTCGTCCCATAGCCGTAGCGGGTCAGTACATCAAACACCGCTTTCGCGATATCACGCCCCTCTTGCTGATGAAAGCGCGGCTTCTTGACTTCGGTAAACAGCCCCACATTCCGGCCCGTGCTCAAATTCAATCCCTGGATGAAACGAATCTCTTCCTCCAGCGTATGCAGTTGATAAGTATATCCGTCCAACGGAAACCGCTCTGCATAGACAGGTTTTCCGGTCTTGCGATTGAAACGCTGCGTGGCCTTAAGCTGCTTAATTTCCTCCAGCGTGAAATCGATGGCATAGTACCGACCGTCTTCACGCTTCCGATCCGGAAACCGCTCGGCCACATCCGTAATCCCATCCAGATGAGTATCGTGCAAAACCAGCGGCACATTATCCTTCGTGAGCACAACATCCTGCTCCAGGAAATCCGCTCCCTGGGCATAAGCCATCGCTTTCGCAGGCAGACTGTGCTCCGGTAGATAACCACTCGCACCGCGGTGGGCAAACACATAATGTTCATCGGCCCACAGCGAACCGGGAATCAATAACAGAGCAAGACAGAAACAGACAGCTTTCATGGAAACAGACCTGTAAAGAGAACTTCGTTGAAACAGCAATCGCAGGCATCCGACCACACCTGCCGCGCGATCGTAACAGCGACGAATCAGCCAATCAAGCTGCTGTATCTTCTTCTCTCGAACAGCTCCAATCTTCATCATCCCCTCACAGAATCCTCACCAAACGCACATCTTATTTCTGACAGACCATCTCAGCCCATTCGATTCGCGTGTACTTTGAGAGCTCTCATCTGCCACCATTGTCTGAACAGACTGAACTTGATCCGCACTTTCCAAATCGTATTGTTGTGTAATTGTGCTTCGCGCGCGAGGCGGATGATGCGTGCACCGAAACACCGCGCTCAAGTCACTCAGCTTCACCTGAATCGCCGTCGATTTTTCCAGTTGTTCAGCGGAACATTCTGAACCGATTCGTTTTATCTCGTACATTTTCAAATCATTTCGGAGCATATTCAGAGCACATTCAAACAAACTCGCAGGAACCTCAGAGGCATTCACAGAAAACACAAAGCAAAATCCCACTTGACCTCCCCGCGCCCTTACTCATAATCAAAACCATCCTGGTACTACCCACACAGAATCAACATCAATCGACAAACCAGCAGAAATTTTCGTGTCTTTCGTGCTGTTCGTGGTAGTAAACTGCGCAGCACGCAAATTTGTTGCACTGCGATAGAAATCGTACACATCGGCCCCAACCGGTACAGATCACTTTCATGTTTACCCACAGGATTACTCAACCACTTGATCAGACAATACAAACACAGCACTTTACATGCTTTTCGTTTCATTCGTGGTTTAAAATTCTCCTCCCTGGTTTGTCAATCACTAACCAAAACAGGTAAGCTTTATCACAGAGCGCATGAATCAGCTCGCGATGTTTACCGCTCTCACTCACAACGCGCCTCCAAAACCAAACGAATTCAACTATCGAAAGTCAATACAATGCAGAAACGCACACTCGGCAGTAATCTTGAAGTCTCCGCCCTGGGACTGGGCTGTATGGGTCTCAGCTTCGGTTACGGTCCCGCCGTCGAAGACCAGGATGGCATCGACTTGCTGCGTGCCGCCGTCGATCAAGGCGTGACCTTCTTCGACACGGCCGAAGTCTACGGTGCCTTCACCAACGAGGAACTGCTCGGCAAGGCCCTCTCTCCAGTCCGCGAGCAGGTCGTCATCGCTACCAAGTTCGGCTTCGCCATCGACGATCAGGGAGTACAGACCGGCCTCGACAGCCGCCCCGCACACATTCGAGAGGTCGTCGAAGCCTCGCTCAAACGATTACAGACCGACTACATCGACCTGCTCTATCAGCACCGCGTCGATCCGGAAGTCCCCATCGAAGACGTCGCCGGCACCGTCAAGGAACTCATCGCAGAGGGTAAAGTCAAACATTTTGGCCTCTCAGAAGCAGGCGTTGATGTCATCCGTCGCGCCCACGCCGTCCAGCCGGTCGCCGCCCTGCAGAGCGAATACTCCCTCTGGTGGCGCGAACCCGAAGAAGCCATCCTCCCCACCCTGGAAGAGCTGGGCATCGGCTTCGTCCCCTTCAGCCCCCTGGGCAAAGGCTTCCTCACCGGCAAGATCGACGAATCGACCACCTTCGACAGTACTGACTTCCGCAACAAGGTCCCCCGCTTCGCTGAAGAGAACCGCAAAGCAAATATGGCGCTCGTCGACCTGTTGGGCCAGATCGCCCAGCGGAAACAGGCCACGCCGGCTCAAATTGCCCTGGCCTGGATCCTGGCCCAGAAACCGTGGATCGTCCCCATCCCGGGCACGACTAAATTGCACCGCCTTGAGGAGAACATCGCTGCTGCAGACATTGAACTTACAGCCGGCGATCTCACCGAAATCGACAGCGCCCTCGCTGAGATCGATGTCCTCGGCGAACGCTACCCCGAAGCTGCCATGAAAATGATCAATCGTTGAGGGACCAGACCATGCGGATAACCAGATCACTGCTGCTCATCCAGACCGTTGTCTGCCTCATTGGTCTGGATCTGCAGGCAGAACCTGCTCCCCCACTCCGCAAACCCGATCGGGTCGTCCCCCTCTGGCAGGGCGAACCGCCTCAGTTTCAATCAGGTGCCCCCGCCGAGATTTTCGATCCGCGAGGCAAATTCACCAATGTCACGCGTCCCGAAATCGCAGTCTTTTCGCCGGATCCTGACAGGAATACAGGGAAGGCCATCATCGTCTGTGCCGGCGGAGGCTACGGTTCACTGGACTGGAAAACGCACGTCATCTACGCGGCTGACGTCTTCAATCCGAAAGGCGTCACCATCATCGGTCTGAAATACCGGACCCGTCCCCCTTTCAAAGGGACGAACTCCGAAATCCAGGCTCTGACTCTGCTCGATGCGAAGCGGGCCGTGCGTCTGGTGCGGTACCGTGCCAAAGCATGGAACATCAACCCGCAGCAGATCGGCATCGCCGGTTATTCAGCGGGCGGTAACCTGGCGATGAATCTGGCAGCGAACTTCGATGCCGGCACTCCCGACGCCACCGATCCCATCGACCGCGAAAGCAGTCGCCCCGACTTCGCCATCGGCCTGGCCACCTGGCACTGGCGCCAGAAAATATCGCCCTTTCATTTTTCCAGGAATACGCCGCCGGTCTTCCTCGTCCATGCCACCAATGACGGCATCAAGGGAGGCGCCCCGATCGAACTGCCCCGTGAAATCGCAACCGACCTCCAGAAGTTAAACGTCCCCGTCAAACTGGCGGTCTTCGACGTCGGCGCTCACGGAGTAGGGAATCTGATCCCCCAGCGCGTCAAACACGGCTTCCCCCCCGCCAAATGGCCCGACCTCTTCCTCGACTGGTATCAGCAGATTTCCAGGCACTGATATTGTTATCAACGGCCCGCGCACGGTTCAGGGACTCGTGGCCCACCCCAAATACTGCTGGAGATCGGCCTGGGCTTTTCCCGACAGCTCATGATTGAGCTCACGATACACGGACTGTCTCTTTCTCAGCAGCCAGTCCTTCCAGGGCACATTGGGCTCGATTTCTTCGAGTGATTCCGCAATCTGTTTCGTCCCCATGATCTCAGCGACCAGGAACCGCACCAGTTTCCTTTTATCTTCGAGTCGATACATGGCAAATGGTTCGCTGATATTTTCAAAAATCGGTCCCGCCAGGCGATTGTCAGAGGTCGCGAGTGCCAGGGCGTGCCGCAGCAGAGAATCATAAATCCGCTCCAGTCCCCAAGGATTCGACTTCATTAACGTAAAAGCCTGCAGCAACGTGGTACTCCCCTCTGCTCGATCCCCCTGCTTTAAGAACGCGATGGCCTGGACAGCAGCCTGCTCTGCAGCATTGCCGGTTTTCAGCTTGTCTGACAGCTCTGCCGAAATCGGGACTCCCGCCTCAGCACAGGCATGGGCATAGACCACTCGCTCGACAGGACAGGTCTCGTCAACGCCCACCTCCCCGAACAACTCTGCTGCCTGCCTGTAATTCTGATCGAGGTAAGACTGGTAGGCCAAACCAATGCCCTGTTCGATTCGAGAGGCCTGGGCCAGTTCCGGCATGGCCCCTCCCAGGTGAAAGTGCATTGCCAGGCGACGTCTGGCGATCGTTTCAGGAGTGGCGGAGGATGCCTCCCGGGGACGCGTATCCCCTGATTGAACGGCCAGTTCCTGCAGACGTTGCGTAGAGAATCGCGACACGCGTCCTACGGAACTCGCGAACGCGTATTCGAGCAGGTTACGATCATCGGTATTGATCAGCGATGGGTTCTGATCCAGAAATAACTGGATCGTCTGATTGTCACAAACATAATGCGCCAGAATCCCCGACACATCCTCGGCCCGCCAGGCGAGCTTCAGCCCTTCCCTGATTACCGGGTTACTCAAACTCTGCTGGAGCGAGTCTGCATCATAAGCCAGCGGACGAGGCGCTGGACTGCAGACAAGAACCATATCTCGGGCGCGGGTTCTCCAGATCTCAACCGTCGGAAAGACGGAGCGCATCGTTTTGAGGACCGTCGCCACCGTCTGATCATCAACCTCGTATCCCTGCAGCCACTGCAGGAATAATCCCTCTTCCGCGAGCCTGTCAGCTGCCGAGGCATAAAATTCCCTGGTATAGAGATTGGCAATGCCTGCCCGATACGGATTCGAGGGTTCCGAAATGATAATGTCGTATTCTGCCGCAGAAGTCAGCAGGAATTCCCGCGCATCATTATGATAGATGTGCACATCCGGTTGGGACAGCACCCGACGATTCATCGATTCACAGCGCCGCGCCATGTCGAGCACACCGGGCTCCAGCTCCACAACATCAACCGGTCCGGAAATCGCATCAGCCAGCCAGCCCACGGTTTCGCCCGTACCGAGCCCGATCACCAGACCGGTTTTCAAGTCCGATTTTAAAACGGGTCCCAGCAGCCCCAGCCCCATCTGGGTACCGGCGTCCGTGTAAGCGTTTCCGTCACTCTTTCCATTAACGATAAAAGACAGACTGTCGGTCGCGGTGATCCCGATACTGGACTCCACCCCTTCGGTCTCCCATAACAGTTGCCTGCGTTTGGTGTTGATAAAATTCTGCTCGGCATTCCGGGTTCCGTCCTCCAGTTCAGCGCGTCCCGCTCCAATCCCGGAATGTCGCCAGGCAGCCGTCGGCCCCTGTTGCACTACTCCCAGGAGCGCCAGCAGAGCCAGGCCGGATGCCAGCGAGATCCCGAAGCGCGACACCTGCCACATCCGGGAGACACAGACGATGGTCAGGCCCAGTACAAGCAGCATCAGCACAGACAGACGCCACACACCGATGGCGTTCAATGCAGGCAGTAAAAAGAAGCCACCTGCGATGGCACCACATATCGCACCGCAGGTATTGGCCGCGAAGGTCCAGCCGACGTGCTTGCCCACATCCTGCTGTCCGCTCCCTGCCAGCGCGATCAGCACAGGAAACTGAAAACCAGAAACAAGCGCCACAGGCAGCACCACCAGGGAGCCGACCTCAAACCAGCTCCAGACCTGTTCTGCAAACGAAGAGAAGGCTGACTGTTGCTGCTGCAATACCCACATCGCAATCCGATCGCCCAACCAGAACGGAACCGCAATGCAGATCGCTTCCAGGGTGCAGGTCGTCACCAGGAGCTGATACGAGGGAGTGATCCAGCGACCAATCAGATGATACAGCAGCCCGCCGATGCCGATCCCCAGCAGCACAATACAGAGAATCAGCCCGAAGGTATAAGTCGTCCCCCCCAGCAAAGGCCCCAGCATGCGATACCAGACAATCTCCATCTGGAAAAATACAAACCCGACGACCGCGGCGGTGAAATACAATAGGACAGCATGGGGCCGGGGGCGTTGCACAGCAGCTTCAGACTCTGTCATGACCAGGGGAGAGACTGACTCATCCGCTGCCTGTTGTTGATTGCCTGCTACCAGCTGCCGGGAATACCAGAGGGAGATCGCCGCCAGCAGCAGATTGACCAGGCACGCCAACCAGAGCAAAACGCGATTGCCCAACAGTTCCAGGAGCATAAAATTGGCCAGTCCGGCACCAAGCACAGCCCCCAGAGTGTTGATCCCGTAAATGCACGCCAGGTTTCTGCGTTTGGCATCCAGTTGACTGGTCACGGCGCGGGCAGCAGCCGGCAGAGTCCCCCCCATGAAAATGGTCGGCAGGATCAGAATGGCCGTCGCCGCCAGCAGCCGGACAATCGTCGCCACCTCAACTCCCATCGTCGATTGTCCGCCAGCACGCACATAGGCATACCGGGTCAGGTCAATCAGAAAAGGACTGAGTGCCACGCTGACAGCGATCGCCAGTTCGAGCAGGGCATAGAAGCGAACCGGCCGAGTGAACTGGTCAGACCGTTTTCCCAACAGAGCGTTCCCCAGTCCCAGGCCTCCCATAAAAATAGCCAGCACAGCGGAAGAGGCTAACGTGGTCGCGCCGAAAATCAGACGCAACTCCCGGATCCAGATTACCTGATAGATCAACGCGCACGCGCCGGAAAAGAACAACAGGGTTGCCAGCTTTGATGTAGACGCAGACCGTTCTGATGGAGTGCCACTCACAGATTTTCTCGCGCGTTAATGAGTCCTGCTTTTGATATGCCCGGGCAGTCACTCTATCGCATCAATTATCAAAGATCCAGAGAGCAGTCACGTTCCCTTCACTGTATGTTTTTTCCCAAGAATCTCATAAATTCATCGTTCCATCACATATAATTTCAGTGAAATTCGAACCACTTTCGTTGTCAATCCAGCATCAACTGCAGATAAGTTACGTCCAGCCATTGGTCGAATTTATACCCCACTTCGCGGAACGTGCCGACTTCTTCAAAACCGAAGCTTTTATTCAGATGCAGGCTGATTTCATTCCCCTGTGACACGCCTGCGATCAACGTGTGAAAGTTCAGTCGCCGCGCTTCATCGATAATCGCCTGCTTCAACTGTCGCCCGATCCCTTTCCCGCGCTGCGTCCCCTTCACGTAGAATGAGGTTTCCGCGGTCCGCTCATAAGCCTTGCGGGTTCGCCAGCGGGACAGACAGGCCCAGCCCGCGATTTCTCCGTCGCACTCTGCCACCAGAATCGGAAAGCGTTCATCATGCGACTCAAACCAGGGCAACCGCTCCTCGCGTGTTTGCGGCTCCAGATCAAAGGTCGCCGTCGATGTCAGAATCGCTTCATTATAAATCTCGGTCATCGCCTCCAGATCCGCCAATTCCGCCCGCCGGATTTTCATCGCCCCTCTCCCTTTTGAAACTGTTGATCTGGAAAACATGCCGGGCTTCTACCTGCCGCTGCCTGCACGGAGAGCCCACTTGAATAAGACAGCCCAGGCGGGACTGCGGTTCGGGACTCAAGTCCCCTCAGGTCCCTGCAGACGGGACAGCGGGACTTTGAGAAAATGCACGCCGTCCCGGTTCATAAACACCGTTCCCACATGCCCGGCATCCAGCTGAATCGTCCGCGCAGAATAATAACGGGCCGTTACCGGCGTCTCCGGCAGCAGCACCACCGTCCGCTTCGCGTCCCACGTCTGCCCGTCATCCAGTGACAGGTTGTAACTCAGCCCCCGATTGTTGTGCCCCCGGCCCCAGGTCACCAGCACCCTCCCATCAGTCAGCACCGTCAGGTAACGTCCCTCCGCATTATCCCGCTGATCAGGAACCGCGGGGAAGCCATCAATCTGTTTCCACTGCTTTCCCTGACCAGCCGAACGCAACAGCACCGGTCCCATTGCCAGCAGACCGCCGTCCTTCAAGCGTACGATCTGCTGAAACTCATGCTGCTTGCCATCGGGACCTACCAGGGGAAACGCCGTAAGTCTGCCGGTCTCCGGATTAAAAACGCGCGGCACACCGGTCCGCAAAGGCAGTAACCACTGGCCTTCACTCCAGGGGAGCACATTATGTCGCACCGCCCCCAGATGCTTCCCCTCCACAGGGCCGATCAACCGCTGATCACTCCACGTCTTCCCTTGATCGGAACTGGTCACATACAGCAGGGCCCGCTCGTAATAACCATCGCGGGCTTTATCGTCTGCAATGTAATTCCAGGTCACCAGAATCCGGCCATCGGGCAGCGTGTCCGCCGTGCCAGGATAGACTTCGAACTTCTGCACCGCACGAATGACTTCGGGCCGTTTCGCAGACGCCGGAATCGGTTCCGGCTTCGACCACGTCGCGCCCTCATCCGTAGAACGCGAGCAAAGCAGTACATTCTCTCCCTTGAACACTACGATCAGCGTTCCATCATCGGCCTGGCAGATGGAAGGATGAATGTGCCCCTTGATGCGTTGTGCCAGAATCGAAACCGGCTGGTCCTCCGCCCGGACTCCCGGAGAACCAGAAGTCACCAACAGCAGTAGTAGCGCAGCACGCAGGAAAAAACGTTTCATTGCTCCAGCCTCGCCATTGAATGGAATTCCACGAACCGAACTCAGTCCGCCCGTTTCTCAGCCGCCGCCTGACGCAACAGCCGGAGTGACGCCTCCACCAGCATCTCACCACTACCGGGCAGCAGATTGGAATTGGTCACCTCATAACTCCCCCCGGCATAAGCGGCCCGGTGCGGAATGTAAATCGTCTCCACCGCGTTCGACAATTCGACGATGATCGTGGTTTTAAACGGAGACGCCTGCTTGATCGCCAGCCCCAGTTCCACGAACACCTCGCCCGGCAGACAGACAATCGCCACATCTTCGCCAATCGTCATCACGGTCACATCCACGGGCAGCGTCTCGCCGATGCCCGCCAGCGATCGGCTCAAGCCCCACGTAATATGCTGATCAGTTTCCGCATAAGGCTTTTTGTGCCGCATCTGATCCAGAATCATCTTCTTATACGCGGTCACATGCTCGAAGAAATCCACCTTCCCCCCGGCTTTGGCCACCTTCAGCAGTTCAATCGAACGTTTCACTTCCGGCTGCGAGGCATCCTGCAAAGGCAGATCCACCACCTGCGACTGCACCGTCAGACCAGTCCCTTTCACCGGCTCCAGTTTCGGCAGCTCCGCTGTGATCGTTTCCCCCAACGAATTCCCGATGAAATCCACCTTGTTCCGTACCGACGCTGATGGATTGGAATGATTGATATCCCCGCAGCAGCCGGTTCCGAATATTGAAATCACATCTTCACCGAGTGCTTCCCGCAGTGTCTCCTGGATAAAGTACGGGTAGTCGGCACTCCAGCGGGTCCCGCCCACCGTATCCAGGTGCAAGGCGAAGTTACTCAGCACTCCTGCGTAAGAACCGTCTTGCTTATCCTTGATCGCCAGCAGTTCAATCCGTGGATCAATCGGACCAGCGGCCCGGATCACATTCGGATTCTTCAACGACTGCCAGGTCTTCACACTCCCGTCCTTCATCACGAAGCGTCTGTTGAAAGCCACCGGCGTCTTCTGCACAGCCGCCCCCGTTTCCAGCTGCGCCGGTTTCGCAGCCTGATTGGCCGCCACGATCGCCTCCACCGGACCGTTGATCAGTTTTTGAATGTACTCGGCCCGCAGAGGCTGCTGTTTCTCTTTCCCCAGGTAGAGATAGAGTTCCTTCATGTAATCGGGAGCTGTGTGCGAATGAGTCGCCGCCAGTACGATATTTTCAGCGGGGATCCCCGTTTTTTCAGCAGCCAGCCGACGCACTTCTTTCGAAAGATCCGTGGCCACGCCGATCAGATCGCATACCACCAGCGCACCTGCTGTGTCCCCTTCCCGAAACACTATCGCTTTTGCCTGCAGCGGATCGATCTGTCCTTCCGCCAACCGCTCATGATAATAGCCGGCCATCGGGAAACCGACGGGAGGCGTGATGTCCGTCTCCGCCACTCCCACCTGCAGACCATCGCCCGCATGAGCAATAGAAACCAGCGACACCAGACACAGACAACAAAACATCAGGCAGCGGGAAACAAACAACATGGAGGGAAACCTTCAATGGGGGCAAGAAAATCATAGGAGGGCGAGCACGCGGCCCGATTCAGTCGGCAGCCTTGCCGTCGCGGAGTTGCTTGAACTTCTGATAACCTTTCCAGGCCATCTTCTGTAATTCGGCACGGTCCTTGTCAGAAAACGTTTTCGTGATCGGGTTGCCGTCACGGTCTTTGTCCCGATCTTTGTTGTTCCAGAACCGGATATCGGTAATCGAATCGACGGGCAGACCTTCCGGACTCTTATCAAACAGGGCCGCATAAATCGCACACGCCGTCAGATAGGCCATTGTCTGGTTCAGATGCGCATCGTTCAGGAACCGCAGTGTCAAATCCGGACGTTCTGTCTGACAATACAGCCCCACCAGCGACATCGGAGCGGCACTCGCATCGAGTTGCTTTGCCAGGGCCGCAATCGCTTTCGCTTTTTTCATTACCGGCTCTGTTTCCGGAGCCGTCCGCAGGGGGTTTTTATTCTGTGTCGCAGGCGTCGTCTCATACAGAATCACGCGGGCTCCCTGCGCCTTCGCCAGGGCCGCGAACTTTGGTGCATACTGGGCATACAATGAAGGATCACCGCTGACATCATCCCGATAAGACTGTAACACCACCACATCCCATTTCGGATGTGGCTGATCCAGTTCCTTGAGCAGGCCCTGATGTCGTTTCAACGCGGCACGCGCATATCGGTTCTCTTTGTTTTCGGCTGCTTTTTTCAGGTCGGCAATCGTCTGCTCCTCTTCCGCTTTGGTCAGGGAATGCAGCTTCACAAAATTCTGAGAACCCAGGTTCCAGTGATCCCGCAGCCGCCGTCCACCATAAATCACCGTTGTCGGCTTGAAGGTCAGCCCCGGATTCCCCGCTTCCGCCATCTGCTTCACCACGTCGGCCAGGTTGTGCCGGGCTGTGTAACTATTGCCGATAAACAGCACGTTCAACGTCTGCTTCTCTTCCGCGACGACCGGTCGGCCTGCTCCACTCGAGAGAATTAACAGACAGATCAGACTCCAGGTTATCAATCGCAGATGTAACAGCATCGCCAGCCCTCTCAAAAGCAGAAATAAAAAACCGGGACAGAACCAATCCCCATTATGAAGCGAGCGCGAGCAGCAGTCAAAGGATTCGTTCCCTGTCCCGGTTTGGCATGAGTCAATGCCGATCAGTCCACGGTCTGTACATCCAGTGTAATCGTGGCATTGAACAGTTTGGAAACCGGACAACCGGCTTTCGCCTTGCCGGCCAGCTCTTCCACGGTCGCCGCATCTGCACCGGGAACTTTCGCTTTCAGTGTCAAGTGGATCGCTTCAATCGCAAAGCCCCCTTCCACCTGGTTCAGCGAAACCTCCGCTGTCGTCTCCAGCCGCTCAGCCTTCAGATCGGAGTCACCCAGAATCTTGGAGAGCGCCATCGAGAAACAGCCGGCATGGGCTGCACCAATCAGTTCCTCAGGATTAGTCCCCTGCTCCCCTTCAAACCGCGTGGAAAAACTGTAGGGCAATTCCTGCAGCGCACCACTGGCGGTCGACACGGTCCCTTTTCCATCTTTGATTCCCCCCTGCCAGACGGCAGAGCCGGTACGTTTAATCGACATCTTATCTCCTCCTTGGGTTGAGGTTGCATTCAGTAAAACACAGAGTTCACCTTAGAAAATCCCACGGCAAATGTCACGAGACTTTTCAGAATCTGCTCATCCATGCCCCTCGTTTCACCGTCTTCTGGAAAACAGACCGTTGTCAGCGCCCTTGGCAGACGTTACAATCTAACATTCTGACGTTAATTTGAATATATAATAGATCTCTTTTCCAGGAGCCCTTTTGGGATGACTCAGAACCAGAATCGCCTCACGGTTGCGACTTACTTCCTGCTGGCATTGCTGACCGCTCCCCTGTGTGCACTGGCCGAGAAACCGGAATCGAAGTCTCTTCGAGCGGATCTCCCCTATCAGGTAAAAAAGAGCGATCCCATTAACCACGAGGTCGAATTCTCCGTCGTTGTCACGCCCCCTTACCACTGCAAAGTCCTCAAGGTCTGGGTTCCCGTCCCGCAGACCGATGCGGCCCAGGAAATCGCGGCCAGCGAATTCACGACCTTTCCGCAGGAGGTTTCTCCCCAAATCAGTAACGAACCCGTCTACGGCAACCGCTTCGCTTACTTTGAATTTCACGATCCCCACGGCGCTCAGATCATCACCCATCGCTTCAAAGCCCGCGCGTGGAACCTGCACTGGAACATGGATCCCGCTCAGGTCACCCGGGTCGAACAGTGGCCCTCCTCATTTGAACCCTATCTGAAGCCACAGAGCGTAGACCAGCCGGAACAGTTTCAGCAGGTCATTCAGAACATCAACGCCGGCTTTCAGAACAAAGGCCCCGACCTGATTGGCGCGATGAACTGGATTGACCGGAACCTGACCTACGATCATATTCATGCCTCCCTCCAGGCCGATGCGAACCACGCCTTCGAACAACGCCGCGGGCACTGCAGCGATTATCATGGCCTTTGTGCCACCATGGGACTCGCCTTAGGCTACCCGACCCGCGTGACCTACGGACTGGCCCTCTATCCCAAAAACTCCCCTTCGCACTGTAAGATGGAAGCCTACCTCCCCCCGTATGGCTGGATCAGCTTCGATCTCTCGGAAACCCAGAAACTGGCGAAACAGATTCAGTCCGACAAAGAGTTGACCGCGGAGCAGAAAACATCACTCACGCAAGCCGCCCGCGAACGGACCCTCTCCGGTTTTCGCGAAAACAGCTGGCTGCTCTTAACTCGCGGGACCGACTATCAACTCTCGCCCCCCGCACTGAAACCGGTCCGCGTTGTGCGAACCGCGTATGTGGAAGCCGATGGCGAAATCCTTCCCGAACCCGACCCGGCGAATATCAAAAAACGCGAGTTCTCCTGGATGACCTCACACCGCTACACCGCCGATAAGCCATTCAAAAAACCGTTCAAGGATCTCTCCACCCTGAACGCCGATTGAATCAGCTTATGCCACGTTTGTGATCTAAGCAGCAGATCCTGACTGAGGCGTTTCCGATCGGTTTCTGATCCAGCGAAACCATACCAGATCCACCAGCAATGCCAGTACTACACTGATCCCTGCCAGAGGAAAGAACAGGCAGCACAGGATCACCGCTCCCGTCAACCAGAGTGGCAACCTGTGTTCGCGTCGGCGGGGAAAACCACTTTTACCCGTGGGGCGCCGTTTCCACCACATCCAGAGTCCGGTAACCGGTAGTGCCGCCAGCACCACGCAGGCCAGGAACCAGATCACCTTGGTCGCCGGTCCACCGATACTTCCGACATGCAGGGGGTAGGTCCAGCCGTGCATCCAGAATGCGGGATGATCGGCCAGCCGCTCATTGCTGATCAAAGTGGTTTGAGCAGGATCGACCATCAGGTTGTCATACTTGTAGGAACCATAGGTTGCCGTGGAATGACCGTTCATCGCCCGTACATTGATTTTCTCAGCCGACGACTTTCCCAGTACCAGTTCCAGCGAACGATCCGGATAAGTGCGCGAGGCATACTCCCAGACCGCGTCAATCTGTGCCTCGGTAGGCGGTGCCGGTTTCTCTGCTTCCGACTTCTGTTTGCCCCTGCCTCCAGCCATGGCAGAAAGCCCTTCCAGCCCCTGGTGTGAAACCACGGAGACTGCCATCGCCCCGCGCCCCCAGAGCACCGTATAGAACATCCCGGTCCCTACAATCAGAAACAGCACCGGCAGCAGATAAACTCCTCCCAGGGCATGCAGATCGCGCAGCACCATGTACGATTTTCCTTTGAGCCGGGGAACCCAGACCCCTTTGACCTTCTCCCGACGTCGTGGCCACCAGAGATACAGCCCCGTACAGAACAGGAGCAGCCCCCAGCAGGTTACCAGTTCAATGATCACCCGCCCGGTCGTTCCGATAAACAACCGACGATGGATATCCAGAACTACTTTGAAAAAGTTCCGCACGCCATCCTGCTTCGGATCCAGTTCTCCCAGCACACTCGCATCGTAGGGATTCAGAAAGATCTCTCGTTTCTGTTTCGCCTCTTCATCAGACACCGTCACCACCACAGACCGGTCGGCTTCAGGCAGCGCGATCAGTTCAGTCGCTTCTCCCTGGCCAGCATAAGTGGTTGCAGCAGCCAGTAAGGCAGACGGTGGCAGACGTGTCCCCTCGGGTGAAACATACACCAGATCACGGTGCAGATAAAAACCGATCTCCGGGGAAAAGATGTAAAGCATCCCCGTCACCGCCAGGGTGATCAGAAATGGCGATGCAAACAAACCGGCATAAAAATGCCACCGCCAGACTGTCCGAAACAACCCGGGCTGAGCCTGTTCTGCTGGCTGTGGCTCAACAGGGGCAGTCGTTTGTACTTCCGTTTCACTGACCAGGGGATTCATAATCACGACTCCTGTTTAAGGCGCAACCGCGGCTGATTTTTGTGGTCCGGGAAACGGGTTCCGGGCTGGAGTCGCTTTGCCCTTCGCTTTCTCATCAGACATGGTGATTTTAGCCCCCTCAATCGCAATCGGTTTGAGTGGCGCTCCGCTACCGGCCACGGAAAGACGCAGATCGGAGGATTTCGTAGTCGCATAACGCAGCCCGAGTCGGTCAGGCGACAGTCCCCCCAACTCCGGTTTCTCCGGCCAGTAGACTGTGACAATGTATTCTCCCGCAGGAGCCCCGTCTCCAAATTCGTAAGTCGTCAGTGTGTAGCGACCATCTTCCTGCACGATTCCAGAAGGACGCGAGCCACGCTTATCTACGCTCTCCCCCACAGGATGCAGGCTGACAATTGCACCCTGGGGAACTTGATCATTGACCGAAATATAACCGGTAACCGGTGCCGTCTCGGCCTGCCAGTTCTGACCGGAACAGCCACAGGTCAACACCAGCAGACCAGCAAAACACAATACTTTCATGAGGTAGACTTTCAGAAGATATTTTATCTCACTCGCAGCAGGTGCGCAGACGAGTCATGGTGAAAGGAACAGAGGCAGCCTGAACCGCTTGACACAGTTCGGCTGCTCAGCTGAAGATCTGGTAGGATTTTAGAATTCGCCAATCACTTCGCCGCCGGCACAACTCGACATCGACCACAGCGTATCGACATTGATGTTCTCGGAGATGAAGCGGGCAGAACCGTCTCCCAGCAGCACATGGATGCCGCCTGTGTGGAATGAATAGGGAGCACTGTAATAATTGGTCGCATTCATGACCTCGGTACCGGCAAACAGAGTCACACTCGGCTCACCTCCCGCAGTCGCTGCCGGAGTGATCAGGCTGGGTGCCAGATAGGTTCCCAGCACATTCGAAGTCCAGGCTTCACGCGCTTCACCCCAGGTATCACCGTAGCCCACATACATCTGCGGAGACGCATTTCCACCCGGCTCACGTTGACCTTTTACATACCAGTGAGCCCGCCCGGCTGACTCATGCAACAACAAAGTATTGGTCAGGCCATCGGTCACATCCCGGAAGGAAATCTTTTTTCCCCACTCAAAGAACGCGTTACCGGGTGCGTTATATAAGTCGGCCGCATTGAAGGGTGAGTACAGATAAGCGTAGTCAGAAGTCGCAGCACCAGTCACCGCTTTCTCACCAGCACCGGGAGCCGAGGGACACTGCAGAACCGTAGGCACAGTCTGCGCCAGCGGGAGATTATCCGCATGGTGCCAGGCCAGGTTGAAGTTATAGTTGTTGTATAAATTCCCCTGATCCAGGTAAGGCAGCAGCGCGACGAACGCACTCCGTTCCGGCTGACCTCCGATTGTCGGTACACAATTGAAGACATCGTGATAATTGTGAACTGCCAGTCCCAGCTGTTTCAGATTATTTTTGCACTGGGACCGACGGGCTGCTTCACGGGCCTGCTGCACAGCAGGCAACAGCAGCGCAATCAGAATGGCGATGATCGCAATCACAACCAGAAGTTCGATTAAGGTAAACGCACGACGAGAACGTGAGGGCAGATGCATGTTTCCACTCCTGTGACTAACCAGTAAACCATATAATAGAAAGCACTTACATTAAGCGAATTCAAAAAATGTGGCTGGCTGGCGCTGACGCATGCGTTGGCTTGCCCTTCCTTAAATGCAGTGACTCAAAACAAAACATTATTGAGATTGAGTCTCAGTCTAATAGAAGGCCGCTGGTTGTCAACTTAGGAAACAGGAGAATTTCTGAGCAAATTCAAATTGCCGTCAGGAAAGTCCACGAAACGGAATCAACTGCCAGAGGCGACGATCACGCAAGTACACGCTGAGCCAGAGCACGACCCCCAGACCGGCCTGGACCACAAAGGGATCCCCCACACGCCAGTGGGTGCAGATCGCACCGCCCAGGTAGCCGGTCAACAGAATCGCTCCCAGCACTGCCGTCCAGGGAACCAGGTACAGCACCAGGCAGACCAGTTCCAGAATCGCCAGTGGCAGGATCATCGATTCCGGCAGCCCCAGCTTGGTCATCCCGTCAGTCATTTCCGGCCCCCCTTTGAATTTCATCACGGTGCTCATTCCAAACAGGAACACCACCGGGAGCGCCAGCAGGCGGCCAATCCAGACCAGAGCGCGAGGTGTTTTTACCGGCGGTGAAGTTGCTTCATTCATGTCGATTTCCCATCTGAAAAATGAAAGGGCCTGGAGGATCTTTACTGCTGCGTGCTCACTACCGCGATTCAAGTCGACTCAACGGCTGCAGGATCCATATAAAAGACTTCCCAGATATGTCCATCCGGATCCTGGTATCCATGTCCGTACATAAAGCCATGATCCTGAGGTTCATTATAAGTATTCCCCCCCGCGGCGACAGCTTTACGCACCAGTTCATCCACTTCGTCCCGACTCTCGCAGCCAAGCGCGAGCAGCACTTCGGTCTGTTGCTTCGCATTACAGATTTCGTTCGGCGTGAAATCACTGAAACGGGCATGCGTCAACAGCATGGCATGGATATCCTCACTGATCACGACACAGGCCGCTGTCTCATCGGTCCATTTTTCGTTGATCGAGTAGCCCACAGCCTGATAAAAGGCCATCGATTTGGCCAGATCGCTGACGGGCAGATTTACATAGATTTTTTTCGACATGATACTTTCATTCTATCTGAGCAGAGTCTCATTAACCCTGCTGATCCAGTTTCTCAGCTGCTTCCGCGATGCGCTGTTCCTGCTCTTTCAGTTCCGGCGTCATCGCATCGCCAAAATCTTCCATCTCAAAGAAGGGGCGGATTTCCAGATCCGATTCTTCCGGCATCGGATTCGGACAGCGTTTCGCCCACTCAATCGCTTCTTCCATCGACTTCACCTTCCAGACCCAGTAGCCCGCGACCAGTTCTTTCGTCTCCGCAAACGGACCGTCGATCACCGTCCGTTCCGCACCCGAAAAACGGATTCGAACCCCAGTCGAACTGGGACGCAGCCCATCCCCCGACAACATGATCCCGGCTTTCACCAGTTCTTCGTTGAAGTTTCCCATCGCCGTCAGCAGTTCCTCGCTGGGCATGGCCCCTGCTTCCGAACTCTTTGACGCTTTAACCATCACCATCACTCTCATCATTCCACTCCTCTGCTGATGTCTTGTTTGAGTTTTCTGTATTTCAGACTCTGTTATCGTTTCACTTCAATTTCCGGCAGCTCAAAAATCGGTCGAATCTCAACCGTCCCCTTCTTCGCCGGAGGAAGACGCTCCGCGATCGCAATCGCCTCATCCAGATCGTCGACATCGATCACATAGTACCCCCCCAGTTGCTCTACCGTCTCGGCGAACGGGCCGTCGGTTACCATCTTCCGGTCTTCGCGTACCCGCACACAGGTCGCTGTCGACACCGGATGCAAAGGCGACGCTGCCAGGTATTTACCCTGTTCATTCAACTCGTGGCAGATCTCCATCGATTCCTGCATGCAGGCCGACCGCTCTGCTTCGGTCCAGCAGCTTTCCGTACCGTAAATCAGCAACATGTATTTCATAACGATTCCTTTTCACTCCCCGTTGATCTCAAATTGAACGGCTTCAGATAAAACACTATTTTCCCGCAGGCAGGTTGGGAACCTCAACGAGAGGACGCACCTCTACAGTTCCCCGTCGGGCGCCGGGTATCTGTTTGGCGATCTCGACCGCCGCGTCCATCGAATCCACATCAACCAGGAAGTAGCCTCCCAGGTGTTCGGTGGTTTCTGCAAACGGACCATCGGTCACCAGAGCCTCTCCCTCCCGCACTCGCACACTGATGGCCGTCTCAACCGGTTCCAGCGGCGCTGCGGAACAGTACTGGTTCCGGCTGTGTAATGTATGACACAAGTCGACAGACTCTCCCAAAGCCACCTTTCGTTCTTCCGACTCCCAGGCATCGGGAGTCGCATAGACCAGCAACAGATATTTCATCTTCACTCACTCCCGTATTAGTTTTTCCGTCGATGTTCTGACGTCATGATCTGCAGCCACCCTCCCTCTTCGGTCAGCATTTCACTGGTCAGAATCCACCTGGATTCATCAATCACTTCGATCGCATCTTTGTAAGACGTGGTTCCTTCGCTCCCGCACTTTGGACCCACCGTCTCCAGGGTCAGCTTGCGTCCGGTGGGATCCAGACCTCCCTGGTAGGTCCAGAGACAGGACATCATCGACCCCGTAAAAGTGCCGACGTACTGACCGAGTTTGATATCGTACCCCAGCGTCATCAGTGTCGACCAGGAGCCGGATTCTTCATCACCTCCGTTCCCTTCAATCAGGAACCACATCCCCTCCAGAGAACGGCAGTTGACTTCACCAACTGAATTATAGGTCGGCTCTCCCGGTCCCATCTGGCATTCGGTCTCTGCTATCCAGCTGCCTGTTAACTGCTTCAGCCATTCGTGTTCTGCCTGTGGCTTCTCAAACATCTTTCCTCTCTCCTGATTGAATGATCAAAAATACGACACTAATGCTTTACGAGGCACAGTTACCTGTTACTGAATTGCCGCGTCCCGTTCCTTAATCAGCGCACTGATCTCTTCATTCACCGGACGGATCTCAAACGGTCCCATGCCGATTCCCGGATGTCGCGAAATCAGAGCGATCGCATGGTTTAGATCCCGGGCTTCCAGAAACAGCAGCCCGCCGATCTGTTCCTTAGTCTCTGCAAAAGGACCATCGGTCACATCCACCTGACCGTTCACGGTCCGGAGCGTCACCGCCTGGCTGGCATGCTGTAGTGCCTGCCCTCCGATAAAATGGCCTCCCCGCCGGAGTTCGTCATCGTAGGCAAAACATTCTTCCATCGCGGCTGAAAGTTCTTCCTCCGATTTTCCCTCCATCCATGCTTCATCGTAATATCCCAGGCAGACAAATCTCATGGTCGTCCCTCGTTGAAAAAGGTTGTATTGTATCAAGTCATGACTCGATTTGAGTAATCTCTATCAGGCTCCATCAAAGGCCCGCTGCAACCCATCGATCTCCAGCTTCGTCATCTGCATCAATGCCGCCATCACCCGGCCGGTTTTCTCCGCATCTCCCGTCTGCATCAACTCGGGCAGGATTGTCGGCACGATCTGCCAGGAAAGGCCGAACCTGTCTTTGAGCCAGCCACACTGGCCCGGTTCGCCTCTCGCTGACAGTTTTTCCCAGTATTCGTCGATCTCGTCCTGACTGTCGCAATTCACCACGAACGAAATCGCTTCGTTGAACTTGAACAGGGGACCGCCGTTCAACGCGGTAAACCGCTGGCCTTCCAGTTCAAAGGCTGCGACCATCACCGACCCCGCAGGCCCCGGTCCCCCTTCGCCGTAACGCGACACGTCGAAGCGTTTCGAGTTTTTGAAAATCGAAGTGTAATAATCGATGGCCTCTTCTGCGTTGTTGTCGAACCAGAGGAAGGGGGAGATTTTCGGAATATCTGACATCGTGCTGCTCTTCTCTTTTGATTCTCATCGAAGTGGAAAACGGCCCTGGTATCAGCCGTTCTGATTCTGTTCGAACATCGCCTGCATGCCTGCCTGAATCTCTTCGAAACTCAGATCACGCACATGCGTTGCCACAGACCAGCGATGACCAAAGGGATCGTCCACCTGGCCGTAGCGGTCGCCCCAGAACATCTCCATGACCGGCATAATCAAAGTCGCACCGGCTTCAATTGCCTGATTGAAGACCGCATCCACATCCTCGACCTGCAGATGAATGGAAACCGGGGTTCCTCCCAATGCATCCGGTCCTTTCATCCCGCACTCTTCGCGTACGTCGGCCAGCATGATCCGGGAATCACCGATCTTCAGACAGGCATGGACCAGTTTGCCATCCGGTCCGGGCAACCGCATCAGTTCCTCGGCGCCAAAAGCCTTTTTATAAAACTCAATGGCCTCGACTGCGTTCGAACAAGCCAGATGGGGAGTGATACTGTGCATGCCTGCGGGAATTGGTTTAACGCTGGAACTGTTCATCATCTTCTCCTGTGACTGAAGGTCGTTTCGATAAGGGACGAGAGCCTCAGACTGTCTGTCCGCCCCCGTTTATGAAGTAGTCGAACGACCGTCCCCCCCAATCGACAACCAGCTGTTATTTTTTTTGAAAAACGGGTCAAATACCGTTGTCCCGCAAGACTTCCACAGCCCTAAGCCACTACCTGAAAGCACTTTACAACCAGAACCTCACTAAACAGCCTTTGACCATCATTCAGGAACGATGCGACTCTCGTCCAGTTCCTGCAGCCGTTTTTCCAGGAACCTTCGCTCCGAAGCCTGATTCACTAAAGACAGAGCCTGTTCGTAAGCCGTCCGCGCTTCAGCATCCCGCCCCGACCGGCGACAGAGATCGGCGCGTGCCGCATAGACCAGGTGATATTCACTCAGTTCCCCCCGCGCCAGGATCGCGTCAATCAGTTCCACTCCCGCATCAGGCCCCTGTTGCATCGCGACTGCGACCGCCCGGTTCAGTTCGACAATCGGGGATGGTGTCGCCTGCAACAGCAGATCGTACCATTCGACAATCCGCGTCCAGTCTGTCAAAGCAGCACTCGGAGCCCCCGCGTGTACGGCTGAGATCGCCGCTTGAATCGCATAGCTCCCCACCTCCCCCGAGGCAATCGCGCGTTCGACCAGTGCGATTCCCTCACGTATTTTCTCTCGATCCCAGAGACTTCGATCCTGATCTTCCAGCAGAATCAAATCTCCCTCTGCCGTTGTCCGGGACTCCCGCCGCGATTCATGCAGCAGCATCAGAGCCAGGAGACCCATCACTTCGGTATCATCGAGCAGTTCCGCGAGCAGTCGCCCCAGCCGGATCGCCTCTTCTGACAGATCCCGCCTGGTCAGTGAATCACCGGAGGAAGCTGCATAGCCTTCGTTAAACACCAGGTAGACCACAGTCAGCACAGCATCCAGTCGTTCGGGCAACTCGGATCGTTCCGGAATCACATACGGAATATTCGCGTCCCGGATCTTTGCTTTACCGCGGACGATCCGCTGTGCCATCGTGGAGGGAGACGTCAGAAATGCACTCGCAATCTCTTCTGTCGTCAGACCACAGACCTCGCGGAGTGTCAGCGGCACCTGCACCTGGGGAGCGATCGCCGGGTGACAGCAGGTGAAGATCAGCCGCAGTCGGTCATCTTCCACATCCTGCTCAGAACGGTCGGCATTCTGAGTGGCAACGCCCTCCAGTCGCTGTACGACTTCCTGTTGTGCTTCATCGAAACGGGCCCGACGGCGGAGACTGTCGATGGCTTTGAAACGCCCTGTGGAAACCAGCCAGGCCCGGGGTTGATCGGGAATGCCCGTCTCCTCCCATTGCATCACCGCCGCGGTAAAGGCATCGTGCATGGCTTCTTCAGCCAGATCAAAGTCCCCCAGCAGACGGATCAGTGTCGCGAACACCCGCCGTGATTCGCGCTGATAGATCGCATCGACCTGCTGTCGAATTGACTGGGAAGAAGTCTCACTCATCTGATTCTGACCTGAAAGGACCCGCGACGTGTTTCACTCTGAAAGCGTACTGTAAGGATAGTCAGTCGCTCAGGCAATTCAACAGGAGACGCCGCCGAACGCTCAAAAAGAGTTCAGAATTAAGACTGCTTCACAATCTTACTCAGAATCGGATGATTATCTTTGATGTGATACGACAACGCTTTGCGGGCGGTCTTCCAGTCCTCTGCAATCAGTGCCTGCAGAATGGCCTGATGCTGCCGCACCGTTTCGATGGCCGTCTCCCGGTCCTGGTCTTCCCAGTCAAACAGGATGTCATAGTACTTCCCCTGCCGCTGAAAAAAGTCCTGGATGTAATGATTGCCCGCTTTCTCAATGATGTAGGCGTGCAGACTATTATCGATCAACGCTTCAGCATCTTTTGATTCCGGAATCACATTTCCGTCCAGAATCTGCTGCAGTTCCTCTTTGACCAGTCGCGGTTTCGCCAGTTCGAGCGCCTTGAGCTCCAGCAGTTCGCGCACTTCCAGAAACGCCTGCATGTCTTCCTGACGGAACGGTCTCAGCCGCCAGCCCCTGCGGGGAATATGATCCAGAATCCCGGCTCCCGCCAGGCGATTCAGGATAATCCGCAGTGAGGATCGGCTGATCTTGTACTGTTTCGCAGTCGCTTCTTCCCGTATATCAACCGGCTCGCCCTGCAGACTCAGTTTCACGAAATCATTCGTGATCAGTTCGAACATATCCGTCGGCGGTTTGGGCAGCGCAGCAGACTGTCCCTTTTTCAACGGCTTGATCTTCCCCTCGTTGATCTCCAGGCGACGGTTGGCTCCCTTCTGCAACAGACCCGCGTCAACCAGTTCCGCGAGTGCCAGCCGGACCGGAGAAAAACTGACCTGGTAATGATCCGACAGCGCTTCCAGCGTCAGTGGAGCCGGCAGTTCCTGACCGCTGCGCAAGCGAACTTCGAGATCATTCTTGATGTAATTTTTCAGTGACATTGTTTGGGGTGGGCGCTCGGTTTCCAGGTCTGATTTCGTTTTCGGAGCTCAAGCCGCATTAGACTATCTTTCTGTCCGATTTGGCTGCAACTTCAGTGTACTGCTCTCTGCAGAGAGAACAAAGTCACCCGAGAGACAATTCCCGAAATGCCGCTGGTAAGCATAAAAAAATCCCCTTGTGCCATGACCGGTACAAGGGGATATACAAATTGGGGGACTAACAGCTGCCTGCCTGTATCAGACTCCCAGCTCATGCCAGGGGCCGGTGATCGCGAAGGTCACACCCGGATCCTGAATATTCACGAACAGCCATTCGCCGTCGGGACTGAAAGTGGCTCCCGCCCATTCGCCGCCGGTAAAATCACCGATCAGTCGGGGGTGCTCTCCCTTGTGCAGATGAATGTTATTGATCGCCAGCGTCTGCAGCAGCCCTTTCCGGCTCAGGGTATGTAGCCGCAATGGTTTCAGGTCAGCATCTTCACACAGCACCAGACCGCCACGCGGGCTGACAGTCAGGTTGTCGGGACTATCCAGAATGTCATGCGATGGCGACTGGAACACCAGACCCAATGTCTGCTCTTCGGGAGAGAAGGCCCAGATCTGTCCCAGCCCGGCTTCGCCTCCGTCCGTGCAGTTGAAGTAGACCAGTCCATCGCCGTACCAGCAACCTTCCAGACGACCGAAAGTAGTCGCCCCCTGGGCTTTCCCCTGCGAGTAAACGCCGAGACCGTCATTTTTTCCGGGTGTGTTGCGGCGGATCGGATCTTCAATATCGACCCACTCAGCCTGATAGCGGACGCCCCGCTGTGCCCCGGTGCGGAGATCATCCTGCCCCTTGATTTTCAGCATCTGCAGCGTCCCCCCTTTGGAGAGGACTTCCCGTTCGTTGGGCAGGAAACGATAGAAACCCGCTGTGTCGCGGTCTTCGGTCTCATAGATGATTCCGTTTTGGGGATCGATGGCCAGTGCTTCATGCACAAACCGCCCCAGGGCCTGCAAAGGCTCCAGCGAAGCTGTTCCTTCCGCGGGAACTTCAAATACCCAGCCGTGATGTTTCTCGTGTTCGTACTGGACGTCACGAAAACTTTCGTGAGGACCGATCACGGTCTCTTCACATGACAGCCAGCTGCCCCACGGTGTCGGACCGCCGGCACAATTCTGGACGGTTCCCGCGAGGCTCGTCCAGCTCTTCAGCCATTCACCGGTCTTGACGTTAAACTGCAGATTCGCACAGCCACCACCGGCTTTGGGGTCGAAGGTCAACTCGGGAGGACCAAAGGTGCGCGCCCCCTTAATTTCGTGATTCCGGCAGATGGTGACAATATCTCCGTTCTGGGCAATCACGCCCATCCCGTCGTGACCTTCCGGAGTGACCACACCATCCGACATGACGTCGCCGGTCCAGCCAAATGAACGATATCGAAAACCGTCCTGTAACCGTAACAGGGGCAGACCGGTAGTCTCATCCGCCACCGGTTTGAGATCGGAGTGATCTTTCACGATCCCCTTGGCAGAGGCGGTTGAGAGAAAACGGGAGAAGACAGTCCCCGCTGCGGGAGCGGTAATAGCTGCCTGTAAGAAGCGGCGGCGTGAGCAGGATTGCGACAATTTTGCCTCGAAAATAATTCACGGGACATCGATGAATATCCGGCTGAAAATGTCGATCCACTTCGACTACCGGATGAATTCATCAAATTTTAACGCGAATTATTAAGTTTTGATGAACAACACATTAAGTTATCTAAATCGTAACTTCTCATGAGCTGTCATCGCTGCCACTTTGATCAGTTAAGCTCACATTCCAGGGCTACAACACGCTCAAATCGCTGAGGCGAGACCACCGGAAAGTCGCTATGACAGGCCAGCCACTTTC
The DNA here is from genome assembly GCF_008329715.1 of Gimesia chilikensis. GTDB lineage: Bacteria > Planctomycetota > Planctomycetia > Planctomycetales > Planctomycetaceae > Gimesia > Gimesia chilikensis. The sequence continues at coordinate 634,964 of NZ_VTSR01000001.1, forward strand.
GGGAATTCAGCAGAATCAGGGCTGTTTCGTAGCAGGGAACGAATACCCCGACTGCCTGACCCGCGAGGGTTGTTCGCCAGACTCCTTGATGCCTGAACTCCCCTTCATCGCCCCGCTCACTCCCAGAATTTCCGGGTGGCGGGCAATCCGGTCGCTGAAGATGCGGATATCCCGCGCGATCGGTTCGAGGTTGTTCAACAGGACTGTCAGCGAACCGGCCGACCGGTTCATATTCCGATACAGGTCCGGATCGGAGATGAATTTCTTGAGCGATCCGTCTCCCTGGTTCAAGGCCCGCGTGAATGAATTCAGCTCGGCCATCATGGCATCCAGACGCGACAGGCTCCGGTCGAGCTTAACCACCATTGACTGGCTGTGCTTGGCCAGCGGATCGGTGACCCGCGACAGGTTATCCAGGTTCTGTCCTGCTTTCTGGACCGCGACTTCGACGGACGAGATAGTCCGCTGAGTACTCTCGATCATCGCCGGCATCGCAGCCAGCGAACGTTTCAGATTCTCCTGCTGCTGGGGATCGGCGACGAGCATATTCACATTCTTCATCATCGCGTTCATCTGCCGCATCGCCTGCGAGAATTCCTCCAGCGATGTCGCCGCCCGTTCGACCACGACATCTATATTGCCTTCTTTGGTTTCCAGCAGTCGGTTCATGTTCCCCGCCAGCTTGCCCCATTCCTGGCTGGTCTCGGTGAAGGCGGACAACGTCTTGCTCACCTGTTGTTCCATCCGATAGACAACTTCCATCGGGTCCGTCGAAGCCTGGCCAATCAGCCGCTCGCCCGGTTCCAGGAACTTCTTATCGACACCGGGGGAGATCACGATCTTCGAATCCCCCATGATGCTCGTCACGATCTGTGGGCTGGCATCTTTTCGCAGGTGCTGTGTTTCATCGATCTTGACCAGCAGCACCACACCCGGCTTGCTGTCGCTGGTAATGATCTTATCGACTTCACCAATGCGGATGCCGTGCCGTACAACGGGCGTTCCACGGTGCACGCCGGAAATCGACTCGAACCGCATCGCGATGGTGTATTTCTTCTTCCAGAGGTTTTCCAGCTGGCCGAACTGAAAGATCATCCCCGCACCGGTCAGCAGTGCAGAAATCACGAACAGTCCTACTCGAAATTGTATCTGGCGATCCGTCATATTAACCTCAATCCGATCTCGTCCCTGAGATCATACTCGTAACTCATGAAAACCTGTTTTGTACGTTCTGCTGACCTTTGTTAACCCGCTTCTGCCATCTCCCGCAGTCGGTCCCCGGCCTCACCGTGGACGAACTGATGCACGCGGGGGTTGGAGGACTGAAAGGCTTCCTCCGCGGTCCCTTCGAATACAATCTGCGGTTCATCGGGCTGCAGTCGAGCCAGTGGATACAGCATGATGATCCGATCCGCGACCTTTCTGACCGTACTCATATCGTGCGTGACCACAATACTCGTTACTGGCCGACGGGCCCGCGTCTGCAGAATCAACTCGTTAATCACGTCCGTCATGACCGGATCCAGTCCGGTCGTGGGCTCATCATACAGCATGACTTCCGGAGTCATGGCCAGCGCCCGCGCCAGCCCGACCCGCTTTTTCATCCCGCCGGACAACTGGGCCGGCTTCTTCTGACAGATGGTTTCCGACAGGCCGACTTCCCGCAGCCGCTCGACGACAATCTGGTCGATTTCCGCTTTCTTCAGCTTGGTATTCTGCTTCAGCCCAAAGGCAACATTCTCATAGACCGACAGACTGTCGAACAAAGCCGCCCCCTGAAACAGGTAGCCGATCCGCAATCGGTCGCGGTGCAGTTCTCGCGTGCTGCGATCTTTGATCGAACGCCCGTGCCAGAGCACGTCACCAGCCGTCGGTTCCAGCAGGCTCATGATCATTTTCATGGTCACGCTTTTACCGCAACCACTCTCGCCGATCACGACCAGTGTCTCACCGCGTCGGACACCGAATGTAATATCGCGCAACACGTCATGCACCCCGAAACGCCGCGAGACGTTCCGCAGTTCGACAACATAATCCGGATCTGATTTCCGTTCATTCATAACTAAACGTACTCTGATTCCCGTTCACGCGTTTCAGGCTACCTGAGCACACCCGGATACACGGTCTGCATGAAGTGGTAGAAGTTGACAATCGAAACCCCCAGAAGGAAGTCGAGAATCATGATCACAATAAAGGAATACACAAACGCTTCGGTCGCCGCTTTACCAACCCCTTCCGCACCAGCCCCGCAATGGAAGCCCCGGTGACAGGAGATCAATGAGATCGCGGCACCAAAAAAGAAGCTCTTGAAAATTCCGCCCATGACATCATAAGCGAACACAAAATTCTTCGAATAATACCAGTAGTAAAAGGAATCGACTCCCAGGATCTGGGTGCTGAAAAACCAGCCCCCCAGAATGCCGATCGCATCCGCGATGATAGTCAGCAGTGGAATCAGCAGACAGCAGGCCAGGAACCGGGGCACCACCAGGTAGTGAATCGGGTCCGCACCGAGTGCACGTAAAGCGTCGATCTGTTCGGTCACCCGCATCGTACCCAGTTCCGCAGACATGGAAGTTCCGACACGCCCCGCCAGCATGATGGCCGCCAGCACGGGGCCGAGTTCTTCGACCAGCGAAATCGCGATCACGGCACCGATCTGGTTCTCCAGATGCATCAGCTTAAACTGATCGTAAGACTGCACCGCGAGCACCATGCCGATAAAGCCGCCCGTAATCAGAATCACGGGGATACTCTGAATCCCGATGTGATACATGCACGACCAGAGATTACTCCGGGGAGGCAGCCGGGTGATGATCCAGCCCAGCATTTCCCAGGCAAACAGGAACAGGTCGCCCAGCAGACAGACAAGATTGATCACTCCGCGTCCCAGGCCATGAATAATGGTGTCTCGCGGGACCGAAGGTGAAGCCGATGACATTAACTGTTTCCAATTCAGACTTTAGTTGACAAGAGGCAGCAAAACTGAGGGCGGAAGGTTAATCAATTTTCCGATTTGGATCGAGACCATTTCTACCCCACCGACGGGAAATCCACGTCAAACTGATTTTCCAGCCGGAAATCGACATTTTGGAAGTTGTGTCTTTTCGAAACCGACCATTTCCTGATAAGATAGATCAAAATCAACTGAAGTGATAAACTGTTATCTATCTTCAATGCACGTATTGATTTAATGCACGTTCCCCGCCCTGGATTTCCAGCGGAAACGCGAATCTGCAGAACGTGTTTTCACCTGTGACACCCAATCCGAAGACCAACCCCAAAAGTAAGGATAGGTAAGATGAGATTTTTTTCTGTCGCGCTGTTGACTGCTCTTTCCCTCACCCAGATTCCGGCCCTCTCCGCCGCAGACCAGAAAAAAGACCCTGCCGTCGAGCAGGCAAAATCCAAAGTGCGTGCCGCTGGCGGCTCGGTACTGGAACTGGCTCAAAACGATGACCGCCTCGAAGTTGCCTTTCACCTGTCAGATCAGAAAGTCACCGACGACACTCTCAAAACGCTGGCAGGACTCCCCAAAGTCTCTTCCCTGAACCTGCGGGGCACCGAAGTCACCTCTGCCGGGCTCGCACACCTGAAGAACCTCAAAGACCTGACGCACCTCCACCTGGAAAAAACCAAGGTCGACGATGCCGGGCTGAAACACCTGCAGGCTCTTCCCAATCTCGAATACCTGAACCTGTATGGCACCGCGGTCACTGATGCTGGAATCTCTCAGCTCAGTCCGCTGAAAAAACTGAAACGCCTCTACGTCTGGCAGACCAAGGTTACCCGCCCCGCGGGACTGGCGCTACAGGAGCAGATCACCGGTCTGGAAGTCATCGGCATTCCTGAACCACCAAAACCAGTAGCAGCCGAAAAGCCGGAAGTTCCCAAACCCGCAGAAACGAAACCTGCTGAGAAAAAACCAGAGCCCAAGAAACCAGAGCCCAAAAAAGAAGCGAAGCCTGCAGAAAAGAAAGCAGACGAGAAAAAGCCCGCAGAGAAGAAAGAAGCTGCGAAAAAAGACGAGAAGAAGAAATAAACGCGTCTTTGAATCAGGCATCACCTTACGCAGGGCTGTCTTCAGCCCTGCGTTTTTTAAGGAGTGAGTTTCTTTGGAGATCACCTACCATGAGGAAATCCTCGCTCCCATCGAAATCGTCTTCGACTTTTTGAATGACGATGAAAAGATGAAACTCTGGATGGAAGGGCTCGAGTCGACCGAGTATCCCGAAGGAAAAAACGATGACGATCCTGTGGGCACGATCTTTGTGCAAACCATCCGGGAAGGTGGGCACTCACAGCAGTATGCGGGTATCGTCACCGAATACGATCCTCCCACACTGATCGGCGTGCAGCTGCAGAGCAATGCCTTTCGCGTCGACGTCACCTATGAACTGACTGACCGGGGACGCAAAACCGATCTGGACTACACCTGCGAGCTGGTCTTCGCTTCCCTGTTCTATCGTATCATCGGTGTACTCTTCAAAGGTCTGACAAATCGGATCCTGAAAAACCAGATGAAATTACTGAAACAGCTGTCAGAACAGGCAGCCGTCCGCCGCTCTCCTCCACCGGAAGCGTAGGGCTACTTCTTCTTTTTCTTCTGCTCGCTGGCCAGTTCCTCGGGGGTTTTCGGCCCCAGGTTATAGAGCCGTGCCGTCTTGTCGTAACAGGCCACGCACATCCGCAGACCGTCCGGATGAAAATCCAGATCGTAAGGCACGCTCTTCACCTTCTGAGAAACGAACGGCTTCTCTTCTCCCAGTTTCCAGAACCAGATCATCCCGGAAGAATTCCCCCCGGCCGCGGCGATGAAATCGTTCTCCGGATGAAACCGCACGCCCCAGCAGGTTCCTTTGAAGTTATCGCTGGGAGTCATCACCGCTAACCGCTTGCCGGTCTCCCAGTCGAACAGAATCACGGTCGGCACACCGATGCCTGCGAACGCATTGGAAACTTCGCCGATCCCGCTGATGGCGAAATACTTTCCATCGTGGCTGATATCCATCCCGCGTACGCCGCCGATATGACCATGAAAAGTAGGGTCGTATTTGTAGATCGCACTTCCGTCGAAGTCTCGGACCAACTTGCCACTTTCCACATCCCACTGTTTGACATTCCCGCGCAGGTCTCCCGAAATCAGGTAGCGACCACTTGGATGAAATTTGACGTTGTAGACCTGGTGTTCGTGGCCTTCCAGCGTGCGGATCAGCTTCGCTGTGTCGACCGACCAGATCTTCACCAGGCGATCATTGCCCGCCGTCGCCACCAGCTTTCCGTCCGGACTGACGGAAACGCCCCGGACAAATCCCTTGTGAGCATCCACCAGGTGCTGAGGTTTAGGTGTCTTGGATTCCAGGTTCCACCAGGCGACTTTGCCTTCGTAGGCGCCCGTGATTAACAGAGGACTGGAACGATCCACGTCAAACCGTCTCACCCAACTGTTATGACCGAGCAGCTCCGTATTTTCTGCACTAACCAGATCCCAGCGATGAAAGGCCGATCCCTGTGCCCCCGCCAAAATGTAGTTTCCACTCGCATCAATCTTGCACGAATAAAGGGGGCGTGAATTCTGGTAAGCAGCCATCTCGCGAAACAGACTCGGATCAGCAGCCGGCTGCTTCCCCGCATACAGTTTCACGATCTCCTGGAATTCTTTTTCTTTCGCCTGAAGAAGACTGTGCTGTTTCTTGGCTTCTGCAACTTCTTTCTTGAGTTCTCCCAGTTGCTTCTGTTTTTCTTTCACAGACGCATCCCAGGTTTTAATCTCCGCTTCCCGACCTGCAATCTGCCGGGCCAGTGCGGCACTGTCGGCGAGTGGCTTGGGAGCGACCAGGGGATCTGCGTTTTTCAGCTGCTGCTGCTTCGCTTCCGCCTGTTTCACCTGCGTCAAAGCAGCCTGATCCAACTTGATTTGGGCTGCCGTTGTTTTGATCTGCTCCTGCAGTTGCTTTATCTCTCGATCAACGACCCCATATTTATCTGAGACTGCTTTAACCACCTGGAACTGCGCTGCGGACTGCGCCGCGGACTTATCGGCATCGAGTTTCGCAAACTTCAGCGCCTCAGGTAATGGGGTCGGTCCCTGCTCTGGAATCGGTTTGACAGCCATGATTGGCCCTGTTTCCGCAGCGGGCTTTTCCGGCGGCTTGTCGGCGGCATCCACCGTCAGCGGCACCGAGGTCATCGCCAGCAGCAGGCAACTGTTCCAGATTCGTTTCGCGTTGCGGGCACTCACGCCAGAATCTCCTTGATCGGTTCTGTTTTGGGATCCGCCTTGGCAATCGGTTGACCGTTGGGGTAGAACTCTTCCGTCGAATCCAGTCCCACAGCCTGGTAATACGTGTGGAACAGGTGACCGCCGTTGACTTCGCGGTCGATGACTTTGGTTCCCGTTTCATTTGTCTTACCGGAAACCGCGCCCCCTTTAATGCCTGCACCGCCCAGGGCAATCGACCAGGCCGATCCCCAGTGATCGCGGCCAATCCGTGAGTTGATTCGCGGTGTTCTGCCGAACTCGCACATGCAGATAATCAGCGTGTGCTCCAACAGGCCTCGGTCGTACAGGTCTGAAATAAATGTGGCAAAGGGTCGATCGAATTCGCCCAGCTGCTCAATATGGAAGTTGAAGTTTTCCGAGTGCGTGTCGTAGTTGGTATGCCCGACTTTGACAAACGTCACACCCTTTTCGACTAACTGGCGTGCCATCAGGCAGTGACGACCAAAGTCATGCTTACCGTAACGCTCGAGGTCTTTGTCGGAGAACTTGCTGAAATCAAAAATATCACTGCGCGACATCAGCGCGGCCGCCTGGTCGAACGACTCGTTATAGACCTCCGTATGCGCGGTCTTGCGTTTCTGTTCAAAACGCTGACTGACCTGGCTCCGCAGTTTGCGACGCAGCAGGTCTCGCTCTTCACTCAATGCGTCGTGACGTCCCAGGTTATTGGGAGCCCGTCCTCCGGAAAGAACCAGGGGCGCGTGTCGCGGTCCCAGGAAGGTCGATTCGGCCGATGAGCCTCCGGCTCCCACCGAGATGTAGCCCGGCAGTGGACTGTTCGGCGGTGCCAGGTGATGCGAGAAGGTTGAGCCCAGATAGGGAAACGCGAAACCAGGCTGTTCCTTCCGCCCGGTCTGCATGATGTAGGCCCCTTTACCGTGGTCGTTCTCTTTTGTATTGATCCCCCGCACCAGGGCCAGATGATGCATCTGCTGCGCCGTATAAGGCAGCAACTCACTGATATGCACGCCCGGTGCCGATGTCGGAATCGACAGAAACGGACCGCCGGTCTCGGTTCCCGGTTTGGGATCCCAGGTCTCCAGCTGGCTTACGCCTCCGGAGAGCCAGAACACGACAACCTGCTTCTGTTGCGCAGCCAGCTGTTTGGCTGCAGTTGCCTGAGTCATTCCCTGAAAACCCAGCATGCTCAAGGCACCGGCGGCCGTGCCTCCTAAAAAGGATCGCCGGCTGAGCGAATCGTGAGATCCACAGGCATAATTACATCGCATGGTCTCTCCTCCCCTGCTTTTGATGTTCTTGTTCGAACGTTGTTCCTCTGTTAGTGATTGAACCGGAATTCTGAAGACATCATCAATGCCCAGACGAGATCGATCACCATGTCATTCCGCGCCGCGCCGGTTTTCCCTGCCAGCAGTTCGGCGACTTCCTGAGTCTCAGTCGCATCGGGACGACGATTCAGGACACTCAAATACAGTTCCCCGGCAATCTGTTCCGGCTGATCCGCGGGGATCTTCAGAACTCGATCTGCCGTATTTCCATTGCGTGGCGAAAGGATTCCCTGAATCGATCCATTGTTGGACAGATACAGGATCTGATCGGCCGTTGTTTCAAAACCTTCCACCGGTTCACCGGGCAGGCCACCAAATAGCGACACAAACTGGCGTTCGTATCCAACCAGATTCTTCCGCAAGGCTGCTTCTGAAAGTTTATCCTTCAGGCTCTGCCGATACACTTCGGCCTGTCCCGTCGCTTCCAGCACGGACCGCGAAAATTGCTCTGGAGTCAGCGGCTTCAAAATCGCATGGGCAAACTGCGCGTCGGACAGTTCCTGATCGGACTTGCTTGCAAACAGTTCATTGCTACTTGATCGCTGATAGGTTTTGCTCAGTACCAGTTCCCGCAGATACCACTTCAGATCATATCCGCTGGCGATGAACTCATCCGTCAATAGTTCCAGCAGTTCGGGATGCGAAGGGGGATTATCGGAATGATCGGCGTCCAGCGGATGGACGATCCCCCGCCCCATCACCATGGCCCACAAACGATTGGCCATCGTGCGGGCAAAACGACGATTCTGCGATGAGGTCAACGCATCGCCCAGTTGGGCGCGTCGGCTGTACTTGGGAATCGGCCGCACATCTTTGGCCGGTTTGACATTATACTCTTCCCCTTTTTTGAAAGCGGGCTCGGCAACTTTGGGTCCATTAAACACAACCGGTAAGGTCGTCTCGGGACCTTTGGATGTTTTGTCGCGGACTTCGAAGACCGACTCGAATTTGACTTCACCTTCTGCCTTCTCGGCAAACACGGTCTGATTTTTCTTTTTATCGGTGAAAACAAAACTGCGGACCAGGAAGGCAGAGATGCCGTAATAATGATCCTGTTTCCATTCGGCGACATCCGGGTGATCGTGGCACTGGGCACACGTCAGATTAGCCCCGAGGAAAATACGGCTGATGTCGCGCGTGAGTTCATTCACATCACCATCGCGGGCCAGGTAAAACCGGGCCTCCGCCTGTTGTCCCTTCCCGGAACCATCGGCGGCCAGAATTTCCCGCACCAGTTGATCCAGGGGCTTGTTCTCCGCGACCGCATCCCGCAGGTACTCCTCCCACAAGGTCACGTTGATGTACTTCTTCCGCAGACGCTCCATCAGCATCACATCCAGTCGCTGCGAAATGTGCCGTGCGTACTCGGGAGTTTCCAGCAGTTGATCTACCAGGGCAGCCCGCTTGTCTGGATGGTTGTCATCCAGAAACGCACGCGTCTGTGTAACAGAGGGAATTCGTCCTGTCAGATCGAGATAGACCCGGCGCACAAATTCCCCATCACTGCAGACGGGGGAAGCGAGCTTCGCATAATCTTTGGTGCCGTTCTGAATCTGTTCATCAATCAGAGACGAGATTCGGCGGGCAACAGGTAACGTCGGTTTGCTGGCGACAAGCGGCTCATCAGCTTTGGTCGTAGAATTGGCACATACCAGGTGTGGAGCCAGGGTCGGGCATGAGAAAACGATCAGAAGCGAAACGTAAACGCGCATGTTTGGTCGAAACATGGGTCTCCTTTCTTCCGTCCTCTTCAAATTGTTTCAGACAGGGTCTCTGTCTGAGGCGGGACGCACGGAACTTCAGAACCGCACGTTGTAAGGAAGCTTAAACACATAGGTGGGTGTTTATTTATCGTCTATTGTGCAGGCAGGGCTTCAGTCCGTCAAGTACAAACCGCACATCTTACCGCTGTCCGGGTAAGAGAGAGAAAGGACTCTCAAGCTCAGGATTTTACGCAGTTTAACGATTAGAGGCCTCAGCAGTGACCGCTGCCCCCTGTTTTGTCAGCGGTGAAAGATCATAACATGCCGCCTCTTCACTGTTTCGAACAAACAGTCGCCCCCGCGCCAGTGCCGGATTATTCCAGGTCTGTCCTTCGATCGCCTGAAATTTTCCCCGCTGGACATACTTCTCCGGATTGGCCTCAACCAACTCGACACGTCCATCTTCGGCCAGAATGATCAGATACCCATCCACGAGCAGCAACTGCCCATAACCATAACGTCCCCGCTTCCACTGCCGTTTCCCCGTCTCCAGATTCAGGCAGGTTAATACGCCTTCATCCAGACCGTAGACATAGCCCTCCTGCTTCACCGCGGAATTGAACTTGAGCTTCAGGCTGAGGCTCTTCCATTCTTCTTTAACCTGCGCGGTCTTCTCACTGGACTTGCCGGGAGCGATTTCAATTCGGGCCGAACCCAGTCCGTAGCCGGCTCCCAGGAAGACCGAATTATCGTCGAGTGGAATCGGCTGGGCGGCATTGCAGCCCGCATGATTGGTCCACTCAAAGAACCAGAGCGATTGACCATCTGCGAGTGAGAACCCCTCCAGCCCTTTGGCATTGAAGATCAAAACCTGGGGCGTCCCGTTCAAAACCGCATACTGAGGAGAACTGTAACTCGGCTTGTGAGTTCCGCTCGACCAGACTTTCTCGCCGCTCAATTTATCAAAGGCGATGACAGCCTGATTTTTTTTGTTAGCTGCAGCAGGACTTACCCCCTGGTTTACAATCACCAGATCATCGTGAATCAAAGGCGAACCGGCCATGCCCCAGGTCAGGTTTTTCAGATCCCCTTCTTTTAGCAGGTCGTGCGACCAGACAGGCTTGCCTGTCGCTGCATCCAGACAATTCAGGATGCCTGTCCCTCCCATCGTATACAATCGCCCCTCTTCAAACACCGGTGTCGCCCGTGGTCCGACGCCTCCCAGTGTTTCAGAGAATCGAACCGGTTCACTCTGGGTCCAGATCTGTTTGCCGGTAGACACGTCATAACAGACGACCAGCTCTTCCTCGCCGCGCTGCTCCTGTGTGAAGACACGATCCCCAACCACACAGAATGATCCCCAGCCAGCCCCCACCGGATGTTTCCAGAGTAGCTTCGGTGGCTCAGACTCCCAGTCCGTACGGATCTGCTGATCGCGGGCAATCCCATCCCGCAAGGCGTTCCGGTAACCGGGCCAGTCTGCCTCAAGGGCAACTAATGTTTCAGCAGACTCTGACTTCTCGTCGGCACTGTTGTCAGCCTGTTCAAAATACTCTACGGCCCGCTGTTCTGCAGTCGGCATAAACCGGAATTGAAACCGGGGTACCATGTCCCCTTCAAAACTTTCCACGCGAAACACGGTAAAAAAGAGTACGAATGCCAGCACCGCGCCGAACAGACCTTTGAAACGCGTTTTCCAGGCAACGCCGGAAACGAACAGCCACCAGATCAACAGTCCGACAACCAGATTCCGAATTCCCTCGTAGACCGAGAAGACCTGGTAAGTACGATCCGGAGCCAGGCGAAACCACTGGATGACCATCGCAGCAATGCCGATCACCAGAACCGCCAGCCCCCACTTCCAGCGCAAACGACTCGCGGGACGTTCGGTTGTTTCAGCCGCTACCGCGGTCTCAGTGTCAGCAGGCTTGTACTCAGCAGAGTCGTTTTCCGGCTCTGCTGATTCCTCATTTTTTGAATAATCCGACATAAGATTTCACCACAGTTGCAGCAGGCTCCCAGTCTGATTTCACGACCTGGGCCAGCGGTGCGTACAAGGTTTTGACAGTGCGCGAGAAGGGGCTGAATTTCATCTTCCCTTCCAGCCAGACCAGCGGACCGGACAATAGAAAATAGAGCAGCAGGAATGCCATCAGGCACATCAGCGCCGCCCCGACCCGCTGACGAAGTGAGGGACGGGACAACTCATCCTCGGAGCTGACTGACGAATTGCTGACTGCTGCCTTCATCGGGCGATTCCGGTATGGGAACAGGGGACTCTGTGAGTGGTATTACCCCTCAACATCGCATTCTGTTTCAGAAATATTTGAGATCGAACGCACTTTATTTTTTGCGGAACGCCGGCAGTTGTTCGCCGGTTTCCCGGTGAAACTCATCCGGCCGTCGATTGCGTGGCAGACGATCGTAAGTCGCTTCCTGCCATTGATCGAGCTCGGCCCGCAGTTCCTGCTCCACCTTTTGATACTCCGGCTTTCCGGCCAGGTTATTCAGTTCATGCGGGTCCTTCTCTAAATCGTACAGTTCGATTTCCGGTCGGGGGACCACGAAGCAGCTGCGCTGATCTTCGGTCAGCTTGTTCTGATCGCGCAGTTCGCGCATGACCGTGTAGGTCGGACTCCGCACCGCGTCAGCTGGAGGCGTACCAGGGATATCGGGATAGAAGTTCCGAATATACTTATAGCGTCGTGAGCGGACTGCACGACCGAAATCTTCAAAATCGTGCCAGTTATGTTCGGCAAAAATATGCGTGCGAATCGTCGCGTTGGGATTCTCCAGTAATGGTTTGAAGCTCTTCCCCTGGAATGTTTCACCGACTTCCAGCCCCGCCAGTTCCAACAGTGTCGGAGCCAGATCGACCGAACTGATCAGTGACTTGCAAACCGTACCCGCTTTGACCTTTGCCGGCCAGGCGACAATCCAAGGTGTTTTCACTCCACTGTCGTAAACGGTCGTCTTACAGCGTGGAAAAGGTCTTCCGTTGTCACTGAGAAACACGATCATCGTATTATCGGCGACTCCCTGCTCTTTCAGTTCCTGACGCACTCGACCCATCACGCTATCCAGCCGCGTGATTTCATCGTAGTACAAAGCCAGGTCACTGCGGACTTCAGGTGTGTCAGGCAGATAAGGGGGCACAATCACATCTTCGTTCAGATGCGGCCGGGGAATAATATTGCGTTCATAGGGGCGATGAGGATCGGTCGTCGCAAACCACATGCAGAACGGTTTGTCTTTAGGGCGCTGCTTGAGTGTGTTGACCCACTGGTTGAGTTTGGTCGTCACGTGATCAAACTTGCTTTCGGTCGGCGTGCCCAGATGCCACTTCCCGGCAGCCGCCGTGTAATAGCCGGAGTCTTTCAGTTTTTCCACAAACGTCACCTGGCTGGCAGGTAGTGGCAGATGCAGTTGATGTGCGCCGGTGCTGTGCGGATAACGCCCGGTGATAATACTCGAACGACTGGGGCTGCAGGAACTGCACGTCAGAAATGCTTCCGTAAACTTCATGCCATCAGCCGCCAGCTGATCCAGATGAGGCGTCTGGATTTTCTCATGACCGTAGGTACCGCAATCGTCCCACGCCATATCATCGGCGATGAATACGATGAAGTTAGGCTTACCCGTCGCAGGGGCCTGTGCCTGTGACTCCACGGCCCCCGTTCCCAGGATCAATAGAACAACCAACAGCACAGCAGACAGCTTGATTCGCATTGCTTTCGTTTCACCAATCTCAGTAATGATTTGTTTCAAGGTAAAAATCGACTTCGCTCTTCGGGTGTCGGCATCCGGCAGGTTTCATGTTTGCCGAAAAAACGATACCGTGCTTTCGCAACCAGTCGATACCCCACGTTTCTTAGTGGCAAAGGGATCAGCCACAACAACCATCCGCAGACATTCCAGGGAAAACCCAGTAACCACAACACACGCACAGCAGCCGCAGATCGCCGATAAACCCGACTGCGGTCAGCCGGGAGAAAAATCACTGTATCTATATTTTCCCGATCCTGTTCGCTCAACAGTTCGGTCGCCGTTTCTCCCTGCAGAGGCGAATAGAGCAGCCGCCCTTCCGGATCGCGGGACATCGCAAAATCCACGCTCCGGTTACACAGACCACAGACACCGTCAAAAAACAGAACCGGCTTCTCCATCTCCGCCTTCCATTGCTCACATTCTGCCCTGCTCGGCTGGAAACTCAGTCGCACTATAGATTTCCAGCGCTGCGCGGGCTGAACCCAGAGTTTGTCGATCCCTCAGAACCGGGCTTCGCACCCTGATGAAATCCAGGAAAAACATCCGACCTGCATCTGCCTCCAACGCCCCTGCTGCCTGTCTCCCCCGGATCAACTTAATCTTATACGCTGCAGACATTTATCTCCAGCCGTTTTTTACCTCTTTAAGTGAAAGTCGCTAAATCCCGCAGCGTCACAGACTCGATAATATCCCAGAGGGGGCATTCTCAGATTCCTCCTGTTGTCCGCTCTGTTCCTACGCTAAAATAACAACAGTCAGCTGACGCTTTTCGACAAATTCCAGCCCCACACCAAGAGAATTGAGGTTTCGGGACCTTCATGCACCAGAGCCAGCCACAATCTGGTACCCAATCACGCTGGAATCAGGGCCTCGGTGTCTCCACACTGGCGCACCTGATTCTCATCGGAGGTCTCTCTTTGCTGGTGGCTGAAGAGGTGGATTCGCTGAATTCAACTCCCCAGACTGCGATCGAGACCCGCTGGTCGCCTCCCCGTGAGGAAATCGACCCCACCGTCATCGATCTCACGCCGGTCACATACAAACAGGAAGAATCATCCAGTGCGGCCGTCAATTCGCCGCTCCTCCAGATGGCGGATCGGACTTCCGCTCCCGACAAGGAGTCCCTCTCGTCCAGATACAACGGCCCTCTGCCGCAAAGCACACAATTTGAGGAATCCCCCACGACGAAGCATGCCGCCGACATCGTTGGCGCACTCTTAACCTCCGATGCCATCGGCGGGGCCACATCCGGTTCAGGGAATGGAACGGGAAACGGCAACTTCTTTGGCATTAATCCCAAGAGCAAGAAAATCGTCTATGTGGTCGACTCGTCCAAAAGCATGAACTTTCCCCATGAAAGTGAGGGCAAAACCCGCCTGGGACGTGTGAAGCTGGAACTCGCCCGGGCGATTCTCTCCATGGACGAACAGCAGGAATTCTTTGTCATCTTCTTCAGCGATGTGGCTATCCCCATGCCTGCCAACCGGCTCCAGCCTGCTACGAAGCAGGCCAAGTCCCGCTATCTCAACTGGGTCGCACGCGTGCCGGGTGTCGGCAGAACAGAACCGCTCGAAGCCCTGCTGCTCGCCCTCAGACTCCAACCGGATACGATCTACTTCCTCACCGATGGCCAGTTCAACATCGCTGACGTCAAGACCTTCAACACGGTGGTCGACAACGCAGGCTTGAACAAACGCGTGACCGTCAATGGAATCTGCTTCGGTAATCGGGAAGGCGAGAAACTGTTACGCGAACTCGCTGAAAACAACTCAGGCGCTTATACCTTCATTCCCTGAAACGCCTCACACGGGCAACATGTATACAGTGTATCGCGCCTTTCCAGCCCGTTGAACGCTCTCCGTTCACTAAGTCTTTACAGAATAATGCCTTTTGGAATATTATTCCCCTTTGCTTGAATTCGCGCATTTTTCTGCGTGGGTTTTTCAACCTTTCTCCGCCATTGTTTGATGTCAGTAATTAAGCTGCATTACTTACAATAAGCTTTCTCAAGCTGAACCATCAGGCTCTGTCTGATGCATACGAATTAATTGACAGCGGCGTACCACAACCTGGATCTCAAACAAGAATGAATTCAACTGTCACGGCAGAAAACAGTGCTCGCGCTCACGGTGGACGCAAAGGAACATTAAATTCCCCTTCCTTCCTGGCGTTACTGGCCACCCAGTTTCTGGGAGCCATGAACGACAACATGTTCCGCTGGTTCATTATCCCCATTGGAAAACCGGCCATTGGAGATGCAGAAGCCCTCTCCCTCGGACTGGCCTGTTTCACGCTCCCTTACCTGCTGCTGGCCAGCGTCGCCGGTTATCTCGCCGACCGCTTCAGCAAACGGACGGTGATCATCGCCTGTAAGGTAGCCGAAATCCTCATCATGATTCTCGGCATCTGGGCGATTCAAATTGGGAATATTTATCTGCTCTTTTCGATTGTGGCCCTGATGGGCTGCCAGAGCGCGCTGTTCGGTCCGGCCAAGTTCGGCAGTATCCCTGAAATGCTCCGCGATAACCGACTCTCCCGCGGCAACGGCCTGATGGGACTGATTACCGTCGTCTCCTCCGCCCTTGGCTTCATCGCCGGTAATTATCTGTACTACATCACGCAGCCCAGTCTGGAAAATCCTGGTACCTTCTCCGATATTCAGATCGCCGCCTTCGCACTGATTGGTGTCGCCGCCCTGGGAACTCTGGTCAGCCTGAAGATCCGCAAGCTGCCCGCGGCAGCTCCTACACGCGAATTCCCCTACAATCCAGCCAAAGAAACCTGGCACCAGATGCAGTTACTCCGCAGCAGTACGCCTCTGCTCCGCACCGCACTGGGGGTCGCCTTCTTCTGGATGCTGGCTTCACTGGCACAAATGAACGTCGATACCTACGGCATCAATGAACTGCAGCTGACACAGAAAGACATCGGTCCCCTGCTGGGCATCCTCGTATTCGGTGTCGCATTGGGAAGTATCCTCGCCGGGATCTGGTCTTCTGGACGCATCGAGCTGGGCATCGTCCCCCTGGGTGCTGCGGGCATCGTTTTGACCTCTCTGATGCTGTTCTTCACTGGTAACAGCGTGGGACCGGGAGCCGAAAACGCCACGAGCCTGCACTACTCCCTGTCGCTGCTCTGGCTCTTCCTGCTCGGCGTCAGTTCGGGACTGTTCGACATTCCGCTGGAGACATTCCTCCAGCACCGCAGTGATGTAGAGACGCGTGGCAGCATCCTGGCAGCCGCGAACTTTCTCGCATTCGCCTTCATTCTCGTCGCTTCGTTTGCCTTCTGGGTCATGCAGAAGCACCTCGAACTGTCGGCCAGTCAGATTTTCATGGTCCTGGGCCTGCTCACAATACCAGTCGGAATTTACATTTTCAAACTGCTCCCCAACGCCACCATCCGCTTCATGGTCTGGCTCGTCAGCTGCACGATTTACAAGCTGCGGGTAAAGGGTCTTAAGAATCTCCCCAAGAAAGGGGGCGCCCTGCTGGTTGCCAACCATGTTTCCTGGCTGGATGGCATCTTTCTGATTCTGACCTCCACACGCCCCGTCAGAATGATCGCCTACTCCACGTATGTTGAAGCGCCCTGGGTCGCCTGGCTCTCACGCCTGTATAACACGATCCCCATCAACGTGGAAGATGGCCCCAAAGCACTCATGAAATCAATCAAAACTGCGAGAAATGCCATTGAAAATGGCGAATTAGTCTGTATCTTCGCGGAAGGAAAGTTAACCCGTTCGGGATATCTGCAACCGTTTCAATCCGGCCTGATGAAAATCATTAAAGGCACTGGTGCTCCCGTCATCCCTGTCTATATCGATGAGTTGTGGGGAAGCATCTTCAGTTTTCATGGCGGAAAGTTTTTCTGGAAAAAACCCAGGCGGTGGCCCTACCCGGTTTCAATTCGATTTGGAAAGCCCGTTCTCCATCCGGAAAATGAAAAGCACGTCCAGCGAGTCGTTCAGAACCTGGGAGTTGATGCCGCCAATTTTCGAAAGACGTACCAAATGATTCCACCACGACTGTTTTTGAGAAAATGTAAAAGTCAGCGATTCCAGCTCAAAGTCTCAGACTCCATGGGTGACGAACGCACGGGAGGCATGCTGCTCACCGGCGCACTCGTCCTCAGACGCCTGCTCAACAAATTTGTACTCAAACCAGATGAAAAGATGGTCGGCGTCCTGCTGCCCCCCTCAGTCGGCGGTTGTGCCGTCAACGCCAGTCTCGCGATCTCAGGTCGGGTCCCCATCAATCTCAATTACACTCTCTCAGACAGCGACATTAATTACTGTATTCAGGAAGCCGGTATCAAAACCGTGCTCACCAGCCAGAAGTTCCTGGAAAAACGTCCCATCGAAATGGACGCCAACGTGGTCCTGCTGGATGACCTCAAAACCAAGGTGACACTCTGGGATAAACTCGTCAGCATGTTCCAGGCATTCGTCGTTCCCGCCTGGATCATCGAACGTATCATCGGACTGCATCGCGTCAAATCGGATGATCTCAGTACGGTAATTTTCACTTCCGGTTCGACCGGGCTTCCCAAAGGGGTGATGCTCTCTCACCACAACATTATCTCGAATATCAACTCTGCCGACGATCTGCTTCAGCTCTCGCAGAAGGATTGCATCCTGGGAATCCTCCCCTTCTTCCATTCGTTCGGCTACACGATTTCACTCTGGATGCCTTTCGTCCGAAAGATGCGTTCCTGTTATCACTTCAATCCGACCGATGCCCGCACCGTCGGCAAAATGATCGAAAAATACAAGGCGACACTTTTCGCCACCACACCGACCTTCCTCAGGCACTACCTCAAACGCTGCACCAAAGAGCAGTTTGCCTCGATGGATGTCGTCATCACGGGTGCCGAAAAACTGCCCCAGAGTCTCGCTCGGGAATTCGAAGAAAAATTCGGTATCTTCCCCACCGAAGGCTATGGTACCACCGAACTCTCCCCCGTCGCAGCAGTGAATGTCCCCCCCAGCCGCCAGTTGGACCCGGATGAAGTCTCTGCGAAACCGGGAACCGTTGGTCGGCCCATCCCCTGCGTCATGGCCAAAACGGTCAACCCCGAAACGATGGAAGATCTTCCGGATGGTGAAGAGGGACTTCTCTTCATCAAGGGGCCCAACGTCATGAAAGGGTATCTCAACAATCCCGAGAAAACCGCAGAGGTCATCATTGATGGCTGGTACAACACGGGAGACATCGCCACGATCGATGAAGATGGTTTCATCGCCATCACCGGTCGGCAGACCCGCTTCTCCAAAATTGGGGGAGAGATGGTGCCACATCTCAGAATCGAAGAAATCATCACCGGCATCGTCAGCGATCCTGATGCGGAAGAAGCCGAGGTCGAAGTCGCAGTCACCGCCGTTCCCGATGCACGCAAAGGGGAACGGCTCATCGTCCTGCATAAACATTTGAACAAATCGGTCGATGAAATCCTCAAAGAACTGGCACAGTCAGGTATTCCCAATCTCTGGCTGCCCTCCAGCGACAGTTTCCTCGAAGTCGACGCCATCCCACTCCTGGGAACCGGGAAACTCGATCTGGCACGCATCAAACTGCTCGCCTGCGAGGCCTTTCCTGTCGAAGTCGCCAGCTAAGTCGTATTGCACAATCACCGCTGAAATCCCGGATTCGCACGCTTATTACGTGCGACCGGAAATCAGTCGGTGAACAGCGAGAGGCAACTTTCACTTTTTTTCATAATCATTTCCCGACTGTCCACCTGAAACGACTTCCTGCAAACATCTCTCTTGTAAGCCTTTTCTTTCTAAAGCCTTACCATCACACATCAATTGACACTGATCTCTGAAATTTGACTCTTTTTTTTCTTTATATGTAAATTATCCTGTTAGGAATAAGGGTCATAAGAGTCCATTAGTGTATAGAGCGGGCCAGCTTGTGGAGAAATTCCCCTTAAAGTTACCCGTTACGTAATCAAAGATGTGAGGAAAAGCAGGCATGATTGACCAGAAAGTCAAGCTGACAGAACGCCAACAGGCTATTTACCAGTTTCTAAAAGATAAGATTATTAACCGTGGCTATGGCCCCACAGTCCGTGAGATTGGCGATGCATTCGATATTCGCTCTCCCAACGGCGTCATGGGACACCTCAAGGCACTCGAACGCAAAGGGCTGATCAAACGTAAGTCGCATATCTCACGTTCGATTCAACTCTGTGACAACGCCCAGAAACCGGCCAACATCCATCTGGCAGGATCGCTGCAGGCGGGTGCCCCGATTGGTACAACCGTGGGCGATTCACAAGTCGATTTCAGCTCCCTGTTTGAATCGGGCGACAACTTCTGCCTGAAAGTCAAAGGGACTTCCATGATCGAAGCCCAGATTCAGGATGGCGACTACGTGATCGTCAAAAAACAGGACACCTGCCAGCAGGGTGAAATCGTGGTTGCCCTCGTTGATCAGGAGGAAGCAACGCTGAAACGCTTCTATCAGGAAGCAGATCGCGTGCGGCTCGAACCTGCCAACTCAAGCATGGCCCCCATCTATTCCAACAATGTCCAGATTCTGGGTGTTGTCAAAGGGGTCATCCGGAAGTTCGTTTAATCGACTTCTCCAGAAGAGATCTGGTTTTCCTGGGCCATTTCCTGGCGAGCTAATGTGATCAGCATGCTGTCGGGCAGACTTTCTGCGCCTGCCTGTCGCAGCATGTTGATCAGCTGCGCCGTCGTATATTGCGCGTGCAGACAGACATGCATCAGCACATCCGACCGCCTGGTCTGATGCACTTGCCCCTTACCAGAGCTGGTGCTCTGTTTGCGGACGAACTGCTCCAGATCGACTTCACTCAGCCCCTGCAGATACGCAATCCAGCGCTGCTCCAGTTCCTCCCATTTTTCTCTAAGCTCCTCCAGCGACTGAATTCCCCCTTCTCCCTGCTGATTTCCAGGCAACGCTCCCGGCAGATCACCTGGCAGCACGGGCGCCGTCTCTCCCAGTAATGCTTCCAGCCAGACATACTCGGCTGCATACAAATGCAGCAGTGTTTTCCAGATCGAGCCCTGGCCGATGGAAAATTCCTGACGTCTCTGTTCCTCAGACAGTCGTTGAGCCGACTCCAGCAACCTCTGATTAACCCAGCGGCGATGTGCATGCAAACGTGAAATCAGTCCCACAGCCATTTAATACTCCCCCTGAAATTAGTATGAGGCAAAATCCACCTGAACCCCGTCCTTACGACACCTGTCTGTACTTGAGTGGAGCCGAAACACTGCCCACAGGTTCGGAAAACCTGTTTCGGGGCTGTTTTTTCCTAACACATATCCATCAAAGGGGATCTGCAAAAACTTCTACCAGCTTTTTAGGCGTTTTTTTCATTTAGATTGTTTCCCAGCACTTGAATTGCCGAAACTATTTTCTATCCTTATCCTATCTCGCAGGTAGAACTTACCGCAATTCGGGGGATTAGCTCAGTTGGGAGAGCGTTTGGCTGGCAGCCAAAAGGTCACCGGTTCGAGCCCGGTATCCTCCACTCAGAAGCTACTTCGAGTAGCCAACAACTAAAAACCTTGTCCAGAACGGGCAAGGTTTTTTTTATTTCCCCTCACAATACCTCATCAAGAATCCGGTATCGCCTCTCTCTCCGTAAGCATTACAATGCAGCTGCAGACCTTCTCAATCTCTCAAGAAGTCACAAGCTTCTCTTCTGCTGACACGACCTTTCACCTTTTTCAAAGCGTTTCTCCATGCCGACCAGGAACCCCGCTATCGACGACTATCTAGCTGAGTTACAACACTGGCAAACAGAAGCCACACAGCTCAGAAAAATCCTGCTCAAGTCACCGCTGACTGAGGAACTGAAATGGCGCAGCCCCTGTTACACATTTCAGAACAAAAACGTCGTCATTCTGGGTTGCTTCAAAGATTTCTGCTCACTCAGCTTCTTCAAGGGTGTTTTGCTGAAAGATCCTGATCAGGTTCTCGCCAGACCTGGCAAGAACTCGCGGGCTGCGCGGCTGATCCGGTTCACAACGCTGCAGGAAATCAATGATCTCGAACCGGTTGTGCAAAGCTACATCCTGGAAGCCATCGAGCTGGAGAAAGCAGGCCGTAAGGTAGATCTGCAACAGGAAGCGGAACCGGAGCTTCCTCACGAACTGCAGGATCAATTCAAAAACAACCCGGCCTTGAAAAAAGCATTCACAGCCCTCACACCCGGCAGACAACGAGCCTACCTCATCCACTTTTCCGCCCCCAAACAATCCCAGACCCGCGTCTCCCGGATTGAAAAACTGACTCCACAGATCCTCGAGGGTAAAGGACTGCATGACTGCACCTGTGGACTCTCGCGGAAACTCCCCCGCTGTGATGGATCACATAAAACCCTGCGCTGAAATTAATCTGTCTTATGACGGAGTCCCAGGCTGCATAAAAAAACAGCCAGCAGAAAATGACTTCTGCTGGCTGACATTCAGACGTTCCAATTGATCTTAATCAGTGGTGCACTCCTCTAAGTTAATTCTTGGGTGGAGCAACGACTTTCGGCTCTGGTTCCGGAGCCAGCATCGGTTCTCCAGGCTGACAGTGTGGACAATCGACGGCAGGCTCTTCAATCACTTCATCGGGCCTGCAGATTTCACAAGGCTGTTCGACAGTTTCCTGCTGCAGTGGAATATCCTGGGAATAGCTGCCTCCGTAAGTCTGATTTCCATAGTTGCAGGCTGCGCCATTATATCCCAGCATCGCTGCACCGCGAGGATAAGTGCCGTAAGCAGACCCGGCATAAAAAGCTTTGTACTTACCGAAATAGCTCCAGGACTGAAATCCGGAATAAGCATAAGTCTGGTTCAATGAAGACAGTGCATTTCCAATGTCATTAAATTCGGTAATGACTGCTGACTGCACATAGGTAAGACCGACGATCATCGCCAGTACTGCCACGGTCAGAATAATGACCAGTTCGGCTGACAGCACGAAACCGCCTTCATCATTCCAGAACTGTTTAATACAACGACTCATTTGAAGCTCCTTTTATTTTGATGTTCCGCGTTTCGATCGCAGTGAGTGATGAGTAATGGTTTGATATCTTCAGACAATCATCTCGCCTGGCTGTCACAGTTCTCACCGATCATTCACAGGCTTCAAGCGGGTCAGCCTTTCATGGCCACAACCCGTGCTCTTATTTCCTCAGGGACACTTCCCTGTAACTGGCATTGATTCATGTAAGCAAAACGCCGATTGGCTAAAGCGGGAGAGGAAAGTTTCTCAGGCTTTCCTTTTCTGGCGAACGAGGCGGAACTCATTACCTCACTCACCGTAAAAAATCAGGGCAAACTCACCAGAAGTTCTCTCCGCTTCAGTCAATCAGTCATCGGTGGTCTCTCAGGTCACCGATTTGTGCAACGGTCTCTCAGGTCGCCGCACACTCTCTTTATGCACTCGACTTCGCTGCCCCCTTCAGGACTGCCGAAGCCATTTCATTTGTAATTCTCATAACCGCTATATCCGGACCATTCTGTAAAGTCGGATCATTCGGATTGATTGATACAATTCGCAAGATGTGTGCCATTACTACGAACCCGATAAAAGACAAAACCGACATAAACAACATAAGCCATTTAACCAGAACAACTTATAAAATCAGTACAACCCCACCTTTTGGGATCACCGCGCACGATCGTCCCAGGCAAATTCCGATTTTGTTCAGATTGCTTTACAACGGTTTTAACACTTTTGATAAGAATTCCTGTCGTATCGATTATGCGGATCAGTCGGTTGAAGACGATTTGATCATGCGACAGCCCGGGACTAAGAGCTCTCCTTAACCGGAAGATGTCCGCAGCAACCTGCTGATTCCGGACGGCAGAGACAAGAAAGATGTCGGCGCAAAAAAAGAGCCCTCAGAAGTCATCTTCCAAGGGCTCTCTGGCTGGTTTAGACAGTTCTCCAGGCAACAGCTAAGGCTTTCTCCCCGCAGCCGCCACGATCGGCACAGCGTAGCACAGTGCCCCAGCCTCCTGATGTGCGGAGACGCCAAACCTGTTCTCTGTCACGTCATTTTCCAGTAGTCTGCGGAATTCCTCTGCTCCGCCTGGAACGGGAAACGAAGCCGCCAGCTGTTCTTCGACGTTCAACTCCACTTTGTATTCGCCGAATTGAATCTGCTGAAGTTTTTGATTCTCAAACAACGTGCAGATTTCGTCCCGACTCAATACATGCACGTGCGAGGGGTCACGCAGTTTTTCCAGTGCATCGTATGCTGCCACCTGTTCTGCTGGCAGACAGACATCCGCCACCAACACGATTCCCCCCGGCTGGCAAACACGACACATCTCGGCTAATACAGTCTCAGGTCGCTCAAAATGATGAAACGCATAACGACTGACGACCAGAGAAAAACGGTCATCTGGAAACGGAAGCGTCTCACCGCTCCCTTCTACCCACTCCAGATTCTTCACCCCCTGCTCTTCCTGCCTCCGTCGTGCCTGTCTCAGCATTTCCGGCGTCAGGTCCACACCGGTCACACGCTGTGCTTTTTCCGCAAAATAACAGGCGACAATTCCCGGCCCACAGGCGACATCCAGTACCTCATCTGTGCCTTTCAATTGAGACAGTTCAGCCAGTAGTTCCAGAGAAGTCGAGTGGCCCGGAAGTTTCGTAAACGGTACCGCCTGTCTGGTGAACTGATCAATCGTCAAACGCTGATGAGATGCTTCTGTCATTTAATTGGTCTCCAGGTTGTTGTTGAATCTGAAACAGCTGGCCGACAACCGCTCCTCATTTTCAATGCCGGCCTCTGAACTGTTCGACAACATCCCGGCAGCACAGGTTCACCTGGAAACGTTCATCACACATGACTCACTACATCAATAAAAATAGCCCCCGGAAACCTGAGTTTCCGGGGGCCTGTCGGGACTGTTTGTAACTGGACTGTTCTATTAGTCCAGGAGCGGGTTGTCTCCGCCAGCGATGCCGCTGAAGAAGTCATCGAGTTCGTCTGCACTCGGCAGACGACGTTCGGAGACGTCCAGTGACTCGCTCATCAGGGTACCGTCTGAGTCCAGGTCTTCCAGACCCAGCGTATGACCCAGCTCGTGCATTACGACTGTCAGCAGATCCATCTGACCGAAGGCGTCGCTGCCGGAACCGGCCAGCAGGCTGCCGTCCAGCAGTGTGAACTCGCTGCTGTCCAGCGGCGTTCCATCGACGAACCAGCCGTAA
>NZ_VTSR01000003.1 GCF_008329715.1 Gimesia chilikensis
TACAGAAATCAGGAAAACAGCATAAAAAACCGCTCTGGTGGGAACGAACTTAAGAGCGGAGTTACTAGCCGCCGGTAAAATCTCCAGCGCTGATCCCACTCACCGGTGGCGAGCACCATTCCGCTTACATAACCGGGGTAAGCCCGAATGCAATTCAGGCCGAGCGCAGCGAGCAGGAAACTGACAGTGAAAAGGTTGAATCGCTAAACAGATTCCCAACCCTGAGCGACAAAACACAAGCCGCCAGTAATTAAACCCATTATAGATAAATCACACCAACCAGAAAATTTCGTGTCTTTCGCACTTTTCGTGGTAGAAACCAATTCCAGTTACGAACGGTTCTCACCGCCCCGCCTGATCCTCCATAATCTGTCGGGACTCCCGTAAAGCCTCCTCCCATTCGCCTGCCTGCGCCTGTTTGATAATCTCGTTCAACCAGTCCGCCTCCCGCGAAGTGATTTCTTCCTGCTCCAGCGAACTCTGAATCAGCGCCTGCACTTTGACCAGCCGCTCGGTGCTCTTCTGGTTACAGACCGAATACAGGGCCTTGGAAAGTTCATACGTCTTCGGCGAAACCTCCGGATACCCGCAGCCGGACAGCAGCAGGCTTCCACACAGCAACAACACCAGTGAGAAAATCATTCGACGTGGCATCTTAAAACTCCCCGATCAATTCACCCTCGTTCAGACTCGAGAGGGCCGCCCAGAGCAGCAGATCAATATTCTCGGAAACAAACCGGACTGAACCATCGCCCAGGCAGACATGCCCGCCCCCCACATGTTCGGAATACATCTGCCCCACGTGGTAGGTCGGAAAGTTCACCGGATGGATAATCGGGAACCCGGTGATGTCCAGCTCGCCCCCCGAAGGTCCTGCATGTACCAGCGACAGTGTCGCCGCGGCGTCCGGTCCATTCTCGGGAGTCGAAAACTGGGGATGTGTAAATGCCCCCGGCACCACACCCACCCAGGTTTTATCACTGAGTCGCGAAGAATGTTCGCCCAGGAAAATCGTATTCGAGAGACCATCGGTGGCGTCCCGCATTCGTGTGCGTGAATTACGGAAGAACGGTCCATCCGCTACCTTCGAAGCATCGCCGTTAATCGTCACCGTTTTGGTTGTCTTGGTGTAAATATCCGTGAAGATCACACCCGTCGTACTCGCCCCGCAATCCCCCCAACACGATTCCTGACCATGGCTGGCGACATAATGCGACCGACCGAACAGCAGCTGCGCGCCCCCTTTCAACAGCGGACTGCCGGCTCCGTCCCGCACCAGGAACGGCTCATCGCCGCCCGAAGAGGTCGGACACAGAAAGACCGGCAGCTTGGTCTGCACAGCCCCCGCATTCGCCAGGTTCCAGCAGGGCCGGTTCACGTCCAGTGCATTGTAGATATTCGCCTGATCCAGGTAAGGCAGCAGCATCATGCTCCACGACCAGCCCGGTGCCGCATCCCAGGTATTCGCATCAATCTCCGCCCAGCCCGGCCCCGAACCGTCGCTGGTTCCATACGAATAATAACCCGCGGGAAAACAGGAGTGCGTATCATGATAATTATGCAACGCCAGCCCCAGCTGTTTCAGATTATTCTTGCACTGACTCCGCCGCGCCGCCTCCCGCGCCTGCTGAACTGCAGGCAACAGCAGGGCAATCAACGTGGCAATAATCGCGATCACCACCAGCAGTTCAATCAACGTAAAACCCCGGCGGGACAGTCGGGCAGGCGGGTAGCTCATTACGGTAAACCTTTACAGAGCAGGAGAATAGGTGTGTTTAAAAAGTAGCCAAGGCTACAAATTGGTGAGCGACAAAATGTAGCCGGGGCTACATATACTCCGATATTGTAGCCAGTGCTACAAATGTGTCAATCAAAAAAAGAAAAAATCCAGGGGCGGGGCGGTCGCGGATACAATCCGAGATTACCGCAGCCAACAGGAGGTCGCAGTACAACACCCCCAAACCAGAACCAGCCCACCAACCCTGAGCGGCAAGGCGCGAGCCGCCGGTAAAATCTCCAGCGCTGATCCCACTCACCGGTGGCGAGCGCCATTCCGCTCACATGACTGGGTAAGCCCGAATGAAATTCGGGCCGAGCGCAGCGAGCAGGAAACTGACAGGGCAAAGGTTCAATCAATAAACAGATCCCCAATCCTGAGTAACAAAACGCTAGCCGCCTGTAATTCAACCAACATCACCAGCACCTGATCGTCCCTACCAGGAATTTTCGTGTCTTTCGTGCTTTTCGTGGTAGAAACCAGCGACGCTTCCGAACTGCAAATAATCCCCCACAACCCAAAATCAACATTCCCCCCCGTCAGCACATCACCTAAACTATTCACACGCAACCAATGGGGCCGCAACAGGACGCGGCTTCTCTCATGCAAAATCCCGCTGAACTCAATCACGTCGCTTCCTGAATTCAGCACCAGCTCTAAGGATGCAGACCTTCATGTCGACCGTGGCACAGGAAATCGATGCAGAGGCAACCGGAGGCAAAAAAACGCGCGTACTCGCCGCCGGTTTCATCGGGAACATTCTCGAATGGTACGACTTCGCCGTCTACGGCTTCTTCGCACCCACTATCGGCAAACTCTTCTTCCCCGCCGAAGACGCCCGCACTTCGCTGATCGCCGCCTTCGGTGCCTTTGCCGCCGGCTTCCTGATGCGACCTGTGGGAGCCGTCCTCTTCGGACATATCGGCGACCGCATCGGCCGCAAGAAAGCACTCACCCTCTCGGTGATGATGATGGCGGTTCCCACGATGCTCGTCGGACTCCTGCCCACACATGCCGAAATCGGAATCTCCGCCGCCATCCTGATGATCCTGCTCCGCATGATTCAAGGCGTCTCCGTTGGCGGCGAATACACCAGCTCGTTCGTGTTCCTCGTCGAGCACGCACCACCGCACCGCCGGGCCTTCTTCGGGGCCTGGAGTATGATCGGCGCGACCTGCGGCATCCTGCTCGGTTCAGCCGTCGGCGCTCTGATTAACAGTTTCACCACCGACATCCAGCTGCAGAGCTGGGGCTGGCGGATTCCGTTCCTCGCCGGCGTCCTGGTCGCTTTTGTCGGCTATTTCATTCGGCACGGCATTCCCGATCAACCCCTGGCCGAAGAGCTGGCCGAACAGGAACCCAGTTCGCCGCTCAAGGATGCCTGGACCGGACACCGCACGGAAATGCTGCAGTCCGCCGGACTCAACATGATGAACGCCGTCACCTTTTACACCGTCTTCATCTACCTCTCGACCTGGCTGGTGGAAGAAGTCGGCGAAACCCGCGCGGAAGCCCTCGACATTAATACGCTCAGCATGGCCGCCCTCACCGTGCTGGTCCCGATCACCGCAATACTCGCCGACCGCTTTGGACGTAAGCCACTGCTGCTCGTCGGCTCGGCCGGCGTCGCGATCCTCTCTCCCGCGCTGCTCCGCCTGATGCACCACCACAATTTCGCGATGATCCTCACCGGCCAGATCGGCTTCGCTGTCCTGGTCGCCTGCTTCGCCGGGGCCATTCCCGCGACGATCACCGAACTCTTTCGGCGGGGCGTGCGGGTGAGTGCCGCCAGCATCAGTTATAATATCCCCTTCGCCATCTTCGGGGGGACGGCTCCGATGGTCGCAGCCTGGCTGGTCAAAGCAACCGGCAATCCACTGGCCATCGCCTGGTACCTCTCCGGCATCGCCGCGATCTCCTTCTGCATCATTCTCACAATTAAGGAAACCAAGGGTTGCTCACTGGATGAGTGAGCCCGACAGAGTTGCAGCGGATTAAAGTACCGGCTTGCCCGTCTCCGCGGAGAATTTCATCTTCTGTCCCTTGTGGATTAACAGGTAATCTTCCTGTTTTTCCTGGCGGAGGATGTCCAGAAACTGGCCGTCAAAATAGTCTTTGCCCGCTTTGAACAGACTGAAATGGGTCGCGATCGTGCCAGCATTGAGGGCATAGTCGTAGAAAGCGACTTCGTCAATCACGCCATTAAATGGTTCGCGGCCCACCAGAGTAGCCGATTGTGCTGAGATCAGATTCCCGATCACCGCGGGCGCTGCACCACCACTGATGATCATCGTCCCTACCGGGAAGCGATGGCTCATCCGCATGACGCCGTCGATATAAATGGCTTTCTCACCCGTCCAGCCATTATAGGTGCCGACGATATGGTGCGGCTGACCATCGCGAATTTCAGCCAGCGTCGGTCGGCCCTCTTTCCCGTCCAGAGGCATGTCCAGTTCGCTGTAACCCAGCCCGGACAGATAGAGTCCGAACGAGAGACAGGGGCCATCACCCACCTGCGGAATCTGCGTGATACCCGCTTTGTCATCATTCTGAAAGCTGAGCAGAATCCGATAGCTGCCATCCTCCTTGCGGAAGATTTCGTCGTAATCGAAGGGGGCTCGGGTCTGAGGCGAGTCCGCTGCTTTCCAGTCGGAAACCACCAGCGCTTCGATGGTGATACCCGTCGAGACCGCGTAATCGCCGGTTCCTACTTCCTGACCGCCGCCGTTCCCCAGCCGCAGGCTCGCATCGGGACGGTTGTTGAACTGAATGGCTCCCGGACCAATCAGTCCCTGGACCCGCAGCGCATTCTTACCAGCCTGAACCGGACTCCGGTTCAACACATCGGACAGCGCGGTCTGGGGCGGCTCATCGAAGTTCCAGTAGAATCGCGGCAGCCGACCGCGGGGTTTGACCGCGACCTGGCCGTCCAGCACATGCACGAACGTCTCAGCCGCTTCATTCACACTGACTTCGTATTCTGTCCCCTGGTCGATCAACTCGATGCTCGGCGTCTCCAGCCGAAAGAGCGCCTTGCGATCAGAACGCTGCGTCGAAACGCTGCCGGAAAACAGGGTTCCCTGATCTTTGCGTTCAAAGCCAAACAGGGAAGGGCTGGCCACGTTAATGTCTGCACCACCCGAAAAGGCAAACTCGACTTCGCCCGACGTCACTTTGACCGTGCCCGGCTGGAAGCGATCCGTGACAGCCGGGCTGTTCCCCAGCAGTTCCCAGCGGGCCCGTGCGACCTGGTTGACGCTGGCGATTTCTTCCGGCGGCGAGGCGCTGTCATCGAAGTAATATTTGGAACGCTGCTGCAGAACCATCTCCGGTTCCCACAGCCCTTTAAAATCGCCCATTAACAGAAAGATACCCACCGCGCCCAGGCAGATCGCCGAACAGACAATCGGAATCAGCATCACCAGGTAGCCCCGTTCGACGGGCTCGCTTGTATGGTCTGCAGCAGGTTTGACGCTGGGTATTGCTTCCGATTCAGGATCCTGCAACACGCGCGCCTGGGCGGTTCCCGCCAGTCCGATGTGCACGAAAACGTAATTCAGGTATTCGC
Organism: Gimesia chilikensis; assembly: GCF_008329715.1. GTDB lineage: Bacteria > Planctomycetota > Planctomycetia > Planctomycetales > Planctomycetaceae > Gimesia > Gimesia chilikensis. Next base: position 5,346 of record NZ_VTSR01000003.1, read on the forward strand.
GGCGGTACTCGGGATGCGCGGTGAGCAGACCTTCCAGTGTAGCGAGTTCGTCTTCCGTGATGATGCCCGCACACTGGGCGTCGGCCAGTTCCAGAATCTGTTCGCGGATGTCAGGATCGGGTTGGGTCACGATGAAGCCTCACTCGATAGTCGACGGGTGACGCATTCGTGCAGCGCCCGCCTCAGTTTTTTAATTGTTTTATAAATCGCATGCACCGAACAGTTGCCCCGTTCGGCCAGCGTAGCCGCGGTCTGTCGATCGCCGTAATAGGAATCGAGCAGATCCCGCTCGGGGGACGACAGGTTCTCCAGGCAACGGGTGAGTGCCAGCTGGCGTTCGCTCTGTTCTTCTGCCATCTGGGACACATCCTCTGCCAGCACGGTCACCAGTGCATCACTGAAAATCAGCCGCTGGTTCTGGAACGTCCGCCGGTACTTGCGGATCTGGTTAAAGGCGATGCCGTATGCCCAGTTCAAAAAACTCCGTTCCGGATCATAGCGGGGATATTCCTTCCAGAGGATCACGCACGTCTCCTGAAAAATATCTTCCGCAGCCGCCACATCGAGCACCAGCGCCAGGATGTATCCGTAGATCTTACGGTCCGACTGGGAAAACTGGCGGAAAAAAGATTCGCTCGATTCAGGATGGTCTGCGGGAGTGTTCATTTCGTAGTTAAGTCTAACAATGGCAGGCGCTTCGGGGAATTATGCTGCAGGTGGAAACGGGAGACACGGCAGCATAGTTTCTCCTTCTGTAATAAATGGCGCTTCAACTCGCCGATTGGTACCCGAAAATCGGTGGATCCCGTGATTTTCTTAAAAAGAGGAAAAGTTCTGGTACCAATTCGCACTCCGGCGCGCCATATATAAATGAGGGCCGTTCGGTCAGCAGCCGCATGTTTCCTCGTATCGTCCCGCCAGAGAAATGACTCACCCTCTGAGAATAGATTGAATCGCCTGCATGTGCTCTCTCATTTCACGGAATCTGATATTCGCACTCTCCCTGGTCTGCTGCCTGCCGATCATCGCGGCACCGACAGCTGCCGCCGAACCCGATTTTGCGAAAGACGTACTCCCCCTCTTTCAAAAGCACTGCATTCGCTGTCATAACGAAAGCACGAAAGATGGCGGTCTGTCACTGGAAACCAAACAGAGTGCGCTCAAGGGGGGCGAGAATGTGCGGGTGATCGTCCCCGGCGTCGCTGCGGAAAGCATGCTGCTCGATTACGTTACCGGCCCCGAGCCGGAGATGCCCAAAAAAGGAGCGCCACTCAACGAACAGGAAATCGCCACGCTGCGAAACTGGATCAAAGCAGGCGCAGTCTGGCCGCCGGAACTGCGAATTCACGAAGCCCAGCTCACCGCGAAAGACTGGTGGTCGTTTCAACCACTGGAACAACCAGCGTTACCAGAGTTGACTGCTAAAGAACGTCTGCTGGTGCGGACCCCCGTCGATGCCTTCCTGCTGGCCCGCCTGCGGAAAGCGGGACTCACGTTCTCCCCACTCGCCGACCGTCGGACCCTGATCCGTCGTGTTCATTATGATTTGACCGGCCTGCCTCCCTCACCGGCTGAAATCGACGCCTTCGTTAACGATCCCGATCCGCGGGCTTATGAAAAACTGGTCGATAAGCTGCTCGCTTCCCCCCGTTACGGAGAACGCTGGGCGCGGCACTGGCTGGACGTGGTCCACTACGCCGACACGCACGGTTACGACAAAGACAAGCTCCGCGAAAATGCCTGGCCATATCGCGACTATGTCATCCGGGCTCTGAATGAAGACAAGCCTTACGCACAGTTCATTCAGCAGCAGATTGCCGGCGATGTGATTAACCCGCATTCACCAGACGGCGTGCCCGCGACCGGCTTCATCGTCGCAGGCCCTTTCGACTGGGTCGGCCAGATCGAGATCAGCGAAAACCTGATCGAAAAGAAAATCACCCGCAACCTCGACCGCGACGACATGGTGGCGACCGTCATGAATACCACGGTCAGCCTCACGGTGCAGTGTGCCCGCTGTCACAATCACAAATTCGATCCGATCTCCCAGGCAGACTATTACGGTCTGCAGGCCGTCTTCGCCGGCATTGACCGCGCCGAGCGTTCCTTTGACCCGGATCCCGAAACCGCCCGCAGACGGAACATCCTGCTGGCAGAACAGGCCCGCGTTCAGCAGCTCCACCAGGACCTCGACACAGAGATCCGAAAACGGGGCGGGGCGGAACTGAAACGCATCGAAGCCGAACTCAAACAGGCACAGGAAGCCAAAGCAGGGCAGGGCGTCGCCTATGGTTATCACAGCCAGATTGAAAAGTCTGATCAGGCAGCCAAGTGGGTGCAGCTCAACTTCAAGCAGCCGGTCACCGCGGCAAAGATCACACTGATTCCCGCTTATGACAACTACAACAACATCGGTGCCGGCTTCGGTTTCCCGCGACGCTTCAAACTGGAAATCTCAGACACCCCGGATTTCAAATCGCCCACCGTCATTGCCGACCAGACCCGGGAAGACTACGCGAACCCCGGCACAACGCCTTTGCACTTTGATCTGAAGAACCAGAAAATTCAATATCTCAGACTGACGGCCACGAAACTCGCTCCCCGCTCAAATGATTTCATTTTCGCGCTGGGAGAAATTCAGGTCGTCGCACAAGATGACAGGAATCTTGCTCCTCAGGCGCAGGTCACCTCGCTGGATTCCATCGAAGCACCTCCCCGCTGGGCTCGCAAGAATCTGATCGACGGTAAATTTTATCAGAGCCTCGATTCCAATCAGGATCTCGCACAGCTCAAACAGAAACGGGATGACCTGCTGGCCAGTCTGTCGTCCGACGAAGAAAAAGAATCACTCCGCCAATGGTCCGCCAGACTCAACCAGATCGAATCAAATCTCAAGAAACTGCCCGCGCAGAAAAAGGTCTTCGCTGCGGCAACCGATTTCCCCCGCCGCGGAAATTTCCGACCGACGGAAGGCGAGCCGCGCCCGGTTTTCCTGCTGAGTCGCGGTAGCGAAAAAGCACCGATTCGCGAAGTGGAACCCGCCGTCCCCGGTCTGATCGAAGGCCTCGGCCAGGACCTGCATCTACCCGATCCGGGAGACGAAGGCGCCCGCCGGGCTGCACTGGCCCGCTGGATTATCAGTCGTCAAAATCCGCTGACCTGGCGTACGATTGTAAACCGCATCTGGCTCTATCACTTCGGCAAGGGGATCGTCGATACGCCTAACGACTTCGGCCGTATGGGCGCGAAACCCACGCATCCGGAACTGCTCGATTATCTCGCCAGTCGCTTCCGCGATGAAGGTCAGTCACTGAAACAACTGCACCGCTGGATCGTCCTCAGCACCGCTTATCAACAGTCATCACAGACCAACGACAGGGGCGCCCGGATCGATGGCGACAATCGTCTGCTCTGGCGGATGAATCGACGAAAACTGGAAGCCGAAGCCATCCGTGACGCCGTCCTGCAGATCAGCGGCAAGCTCGATCTCAACATGTACGGACCCGGAGATCGCCTGTTCGTCCTCGAAAAACCACAGCACTCGCCGCATTACCTCTACCAGAAATACGATCCCAAAACAGCAGAGACGCACCGCCGTTCGATTTACCGTTTCATCGTCCGTTCGGTCCCCGATCCTTTTATGGAATCACTCGACTGTGCCGACCCTTCGCAGATCACACCCAAACGCATCCAGACACTGACCGCCCTGCAGGCACTCGCCCTGCTCAACGATCAGTTCATGGTGAGCATGTCCGGGTTCTTCGCAGAGCAGGTCAAAGGCGATAAACGCGAACTGAAAACGCAGGTGGCCCGCGCATTCGAAACTGCACTGGGCAGAACTCCCACGCCGGACGAGGTGAAGCTGCTCGTCGAAGTGGGGGAGCAGCACGGGCTGGCCAATGTCTGTCGCCTGATCCTCAACAGCAACGAATTTATCTTTATCGATTAACACACAGGAAAGTCATCTCATGGATCGTCGTGAATTTCTGCTGCACGCAGGCGGGGGGCTGGGAAGCATCGCTTTGGCGTCGCTGCTCAAACAGGAACAGCTGCTGAGCGCTGCCCCTGCTGGAACGCACGTCCTGCATCATCCGCCCCGCGCGAAACGCGTGGTCCAACTCTACATGTCGGGAGCCGCGAGTCAGTGTGATACGTTCGACTTTAAACCCGAACTCATCAAGGACAACGGCAACGAATGGGACCCGGGAGAAAAAGTGCAGCTGTTTCAGTCCTCGCCAGGCAAGACGATGCAGGCACCCTGGAAGTGGAAACAGTACGGCGAATCGGGGAAGTGGCTCAACGATTGCGTCGCCCCCCTGGGCGCGTGTGTTGACGATATGGCCTTCATTCACAATATGGTCAGCAAGTCGAACGTTCACGGCCCGGCGACTTTTATGCAGGCTACCGGATTTATTCTCCCCGGCTTTCCCGGCATGGGGGCCTGGATCAGCTACGGTCTGGGCAGCATGACCGATAACCTGCCGACGTTCGTTGTGCTCCCCGATCCGCGCGGCTTCGCACCGAATGGCGCTGCCAACTGGTCCGCCGGCTTCCTGCCCGCGAGTAACCAGGGCACCATGATTCGTCCGAATTCCAAAACACCCATCGCCAACCTGTTCCCATCCAATAATGATTTCATCACCCGCCAGAGCGATCACGATGTGCTCGCCGCACTGAAACAGCTCAACCAGAAACATGAAGCACAACGAGCCGGTGATTCGCGGCTGAATGCCCGCATCAAGTCTTATGAACTGGCCGCGAAAATGCAGCTGCAGGCACCGGAAGTACTCGACCTGTCCGGCGAGACAAAGAGCACGCTCAATATGTACGGTCTCGACTCGGTCGACTTTGAAGTGCAGGAAGGTATCAGCGAAGCAGCTGAGATCGCCTACTTCGGTCGCAACTGTCTGGTAGCCCGAAGACTGCTGGAGCAGGGTGTCCGCTTCGTGCAGATCTGGTCGGGAGCCGACAACGGCTTCCCCCGTCGTAACTGGGATTCGCATGAAGACATCAAACGCGATCACTGGCCTTTAGGCCGGGGCATGTCCATCGGGGCTACAGCACTGATTCAGGATCTGAAGCAGAGAGGTATGCTCGACGATACGATTATTCTCTGGACGACCGAGTTCGGCAGAATGCCCTGCAGCCAGGGAAGCAAAGGCCGCGACCACAATCCGTTCGTCTTCACCAACTGGCTGTCGGGAGGCGGCATCAAAGGGGGCACCACTTATGGCGAGTCCGATCAGTGGTCCTTCAAGCCTGCCGATCCCGCTAACCCCACGATGTGCTACGATGTGCACGCGACAATCCTGCACCTGTTGGGCATTGATCACGAAAAGCTGACGTTCCGGCACAATGGGATCGACCGTCGCCTGACCGACGTGCATGGTCATGTGATTAAAGAGATCATCGCCTGAAACAGCCCGCAAATTCGAATATCAGTTGTCAGGCGCATAAAAAAGAGTGACCGGTCATTGACCGGCCACTCGGAACATCTCTCATTCAGGTGATGCTTCGAAGCTTATTCGAAGTTACCTTTAGTCAGCTGAGCATCCAGCCAGGGACCGGAGAAGCACTCAGAAGGACGCAGTTCAACAGTGGCGTCGGTGTATCCAGAACCACCTGAAGCAGAACCGGTGAAACCGGGGTTCAGGAAGCCGTCACCGTTCAGGTCAACCATTGCTTTCACACTACCGTCAGCCATCAGGATGTTGCAGATCTTGTTAGATCCACGGCCGTGCCATGCGTACCAGTCACGAGAATCCTGCAGCCAGAGGAAAGTATCAGGGCCGGGAGTACCAGCACGGTTGGGGTCGGGCAGTTCAGCAGGAATCGCTCCAACAACATTGGTACCAGCGGGCATCAGGGTGATGGCTCCACCAGTTCCTGCAGTCGGATCCCAGCGGCCGGGACCGTCGTTGAAAGATTCAGCCAGACGCTCACCAGCGTCTACGAATCCGGGAATGGAGTGAGACAGAACAGCTTCGCCGACGTCACCAGGAGCTCCACAACCCATGAAAGCGACAGCCGAAGAAGCGACGCGAGAAGAATCCAGACGACGAATGGTCAAGGGACCCAGACTTCCGCCGAAACCTTTCAGACCGGATGATGTTACGCCTGCAGAAGTCTTGGCTCCTGAACGTACGAGGAACCAGCTGGATGCGTAGTTCGTTCCGTAACCATCTTCCAGAAGTTTAGCAACCTGTAACAGACGGGCAGGAGTACCTTCTGTACCGGAAGTCCAGGTCGCACAGACACCATCACTCAGACGTGACAGTGGAGCAGAGTCTTTGTTACTGGTGTTGGCCACACCGATCATGTCGTTCAGTTTTTCTGAACCGAGCAGAGTCGATGAAGGGCACAGCATCTTCTGAGGAAGACCGGCACCACTGTTGACCATGTCAGCGACCCAGCCCCAGGTGTCAGGACATCCGTCACGACGGAAGTCGTAAGCACCGGTGCAGTAGCGACCGCTGGGGTCAGTTGATGCGAAGGCGTGCATGGAAAGACCAAACTGACGCAGGTTGCTCTTACACTGTGAAGAGCGGGCAGATTCGCGGGCTGCGAAAACAGCTGGGATCAGCAGGGCAGCCAGCAGAGCGATGATCGAGATCACCACCAGAAGTTCGATCAGGGTAAAACCTGAGCGTTTCAGATTACGAGCACGTGATTTTTTCATTACAGTTCCTGTTAGTTTAAAAAGTTTGACAGTGACGCGAACAAATGAAGGCTAGTACGATTGACTTTTACTTTTTTAAGAAACAGGTCATCCCCCCATCACTCTGGCAATTGATGATGATCGAATATGATCTGCCCCCCTTGAACTCTCTTCTTTGCTTTTGACTCTCTTCACTTCTGGTTGAATTCAACTCGGTCTCGTGTGCAGAAATTTGCGGTGCCGGCTGCAAATCTCAGTTGGGAGTACAGTATCGAGATAATGTGAAGATCTTTCTCCCTGACATGTTAAGTAGAGATGAATAATGTGTGGCAGAATGAAACAAAACGGGCGTTGTGTTAAGGTTTGTTGAATATACGGCAAGGTTTTGAAGGGGATCTTCATAAAAAGTGATCCGTTTCCAACCGACTCTTTCAGGCAAAACTTGAATTCTCCCCTGCTGACTTCGTATAATGATAGACAAGATCTGCCAGGGAAAACTCCTACCTTGCCTGGCACTTAAGTCACCTGCTCAAATGGCTTTAGGTGAAGTCGTGAGCTACCCCACTTTGGGTAAAGTGGCGGACCGGTATTCACTCGTGTCTGTGTTGAGATGCGAGAATCCTTCCCGTGCAGCAAAAAATTTCCGGTTGGCAGTGGTTGTTACCAGGTCTTTCCTGCTAAAAAAAAACTTTGCCACCCGGTTGACTGCTCACAGCGTCGGTTCTCGACTCTGAAAGAACGACCGAAAGCAGGATTATGGTCAAACAAACGTGCTCACTGTTCCTACTGTCTTGCCTGATGCTGACAGTCTCTCTTGGAAATTCCGCCTTTGCAGAATCAGGGGCAGCGCCTGCGGACTTTGATTTCGCTTCCGATATTCGTCCGCTGTTATCCGACGCCTGTTTTGCCTGTCACGGTCCGGATGATGAACACCGTGAAGCCGATTTCCGCATGGATCTCAAAGAAGGACTCTTCGGCAAAGCGGGAGAGCAGGCGCTGATTGTTCCCGGCAAACCGGAAGAGAGTCTGATCTATCAGCGCATGACCGCCGAGGATGAAAGTCTGCGTATGCCTCCTGTAGACTCGGGTAAAAAACTCTCCAAGGCAGACATCGAAAAAATCCGTCAATGGATCGCCGCCGGTGCTCCCTGGGCTTCACACTGGGCCTTTCAGCCACCCGTAAAACCACCCGTTCCCCAGGTGAAACAACAGTCGCTGGTGCAGAATCCGATTGATGCATTCATCCTGGAAAAACTTGAACAGCGACGCCTCACGTTTTCCGAACCAGCAGACCGCATCACGCGTCTGCGTCGCTTGAGTCTCGATCTGATCGGCCTGCCTCCCACCATTGAAGAGGTCGATCAATTCGTCAACGACCCGAGCCCTTTAGCCTGGCAGAAACAGGTGACCCGTTTGCTCGCTTCTCCCCACTATGGCGAGCGCTGGGGTCGTCTCTGGCTCGATGCCGCCCGCTATGCCGACTCGAACGGTTATGAAAAAGATGCGCCCCGGAATGTCTGGCTCTATCGCGACTGGGTGATTGATGCCTTCAACGAAAACAAACCTTACGATCAGTTCATTACCGAACAGATCGCCGGTGACCTGCTGCCTCAGGCAACACAGGATCAAAAAGTCGCCACCGGCTTCATGCGGAACTCCATGCTCAACGAAGAAGGGGGAATCGACCCCGAAGAATTTCGCATGGCAGCCATGTTCGACCGCATGGATACGATCGGCAAAAGTATTCTGGGGCTGACACTGCAGTGCGGACAATGTCACACACACAAATACGATCCACTGACGCAGGAGAATTATTACCAGATCTTCGCCTGCATCAACAACTCCTACGAAGCCAGCATTCGCGGTTATACGGATGAAGAACAGACGCAGCGCACTAAACTCTTTCACAAGATCAAAGCGATTGAAGAACAGCTGAAAGCACAGAAGCCGAACTGGGCCACAGAGATGGCTGCCTGGGAACAAAGTGTCAAGCAGAACCAGCCTCAGTGGCACGTGCTGAAGCTCACAAACATCGACAGTAACTCGCAGCGCTACTTCGAACAGCCCGATCATTCACAGCTGGCACAGGGTTATGCACCGTCCCGCTTCACCTCGAATTTTGAAGCGACCGTCGATGCGTCCCAGATCAAGGCCCTGCGGCTGGAACTCTTGAATCATCCCAACCTGCCCGCAGGCGGACCCGGCCGTTCGACTGAGGGTTTGTGTGCTCTCACCGACATCAAGCTCAGTGTCGAAAATCCTCAGGATGCAAAACAGAAAGCCAACGTCAAATTCGTAAAAGCCTCGGCAGACTTTGCGAATGAGCGACAACAGCTTCAGAATCCCTACGCAGACAAAAAAGGAGTGCGTGGCTTTACCGGCCCGGTGGAGTATGCCATCGATGGGGACAACTCAACCGCCTGGGGCATTGATGGGGGGCCGGGGCGCATGAATCAGCCTCACGAAGCGGTCTTCAATGCTGAGAAACCATTTGGCTATGCTGCAGGAACGAAGCTGAAAATCAGCCTGGTGCAGATGCACGGCGGTTGGAACAGCGACGATAACCAGACCATGAATCTGGGACGCTTTCGCATCTCGTATACGACAGATGAGAACGCCGCCGCCGATCAAGTTCCCGATCGCGTTCGTGAACTGCTGACGATCTCCGCAGAACAACGCACACTGCAACAGCAGTCGGAAATCTTCAGCTACTGGCGGACGCTCGTCCCGGAGTGGAAAGCGCAGAACGAACAGATCGCCGCCCTCTGGAAACAGCACCCTAAAGGGACGACTCAACTCGTCTATCAGGAACGACCGGCACCGCGCGAAACCCATCTGCTCGAACGCGGCGACTTCCTCAAACAGAAACAGGTGGTCGATCCCGGTGTTCCCGACTTTCTGAATACACTGCCACAAGGGACGGAAGTCAATCGACTGACCTTTGCCCGCTGGCTCGTGGATCGGCAGTCTCCCACAACCGCCCGGGCCATCGTCAACCGTGTCTGGCAGGCCTACTTCGGTCAGGGCATTGTTGCCACCAGTGAAGACCTCGGTTCCCAGGGTGCAGCGCCGACGCATCGCAAACTGCTGGACTGGCTGTCCGTCTGGTTCATGGATGAAGGCTGGGATCTGAAAAAACTGCACACACTGATTGTCACCTCCAACACTTATCAGCAGTCGTCCCGCGTCACTCCCGCACTGCTGGAGCAGGATCCCTACAACCGACTCCTGGCCCGCGGTCCCCGCTATCGCGTTGATGCGGAGATCGTACGCGACATCGCCCTCAAGGCCAGCGGTCTGCTCAATTCCGAAATTGGCGGCCCCTCTGTGTATCCTCCCGCGCCGGCCTTCCTGTTCGAAAAGCCGGCGAGCTACGGTCCCAAAACCTGGAATGTCGATCAGGATGAGGACCGCTACCGCCGGGCCATTTATACCTTCCGTTTCCGTTCTGTCCCCTATCCCATGCTGCAGGCCTTTGACGCCCCGAATGGCGATATCGCGACAGTCAAACGCAACCGTTCCAATACACCACTCCAGGCGCTGACCACGCTCAATGAAACACTGTTCATGGAATGTGCCACGGGGCTCGCGGAAACCACGCTGGCTGCTAAGGGTGCCTCCGATACAGAGCGAATCGAAACCGCTTTCCGCCGCTGTGTCTCCCGACATCCTTCACAGGCAGAGATTCAACTGCTGATCCGCTTCCTGCAGAAGCAACGCGACTATTTCGCAGGGCATCCGGACGAGGTTAAGCAGATCACAACCACCAATAACAGCCCGGAACCTGCCACCGCCGAACTGGCCGCCTGGGTCGCACTTTCGCGTATCCTGCTCAACATGGACGAAACGATTACCAAAGAATAACAGAGGGAAGTGACCGGTGTTTCCGTCGCTTCCTGACCCCAACAGGTTATCATCATGAATCAAATACAACATCCCGCACATCCGATCGCCAGACGCTGGTTTCTACAGCAATGCGGCGTCGGCGTTGGAGCAATCGCCACCGCACAACTGCTCCAGGAATCCGGTGACCTGCTGGCAAATTCCACGTCTGCACCGCAGGACCCGCTGGCACCTCGTGAGCCCCACCATTCACCTAAAGCGAAGAACATCATCTTCCTGTTCATGGGGGGCGGACCCAGTCATCTGGAACTGTTCGACGATAAACCAGTGCTGAGTAAATTCGATGGCAAGCTGCCGCCTGAAGAACTGCTCAAAGGTTATCGAGCTGCGTTTATCAACCCGAACTCGAAGTTCCTGGGGCCGAAGTTCAAATTCAAAAAGCACGGAGAATGCGGTGCGGAACTCTCCGAGATCCTGCCCCATCTGGCGGACGTCGTCGATGACATCGCCATCGTGAAAAGTATGAAGACCGATGCCTTCAATCACGCCCCCGCGCAGATTCAGGCACTCACCGGTTCTCAGCTCTTCGGTAAACCGAGCCTCGGCGCCTGGACGCTCTATGGGCTGGGCAGCGAGTCAAAAAATCTGCCGGGCTTTGTGGTCTTCAGTTCCGGCAATAAAGGCCCCAGTGGGGGCAGCTCCTGCTGGGGCAGCGGGTTCCTGCCGACTACGCATCAGGGAGTCATGTTCCGCGGCGGCCAGGAACCGGTGCTCTACCTCAAAAATCCTCCCGGGGTTTCCACTGAACTCCAGCGCGATTCCCTCGATACACTCAAAGCCTTGAATCAGCGGCATCTGGAGCAGGTGGGAGATCCCGAGATTGCCACCCGCATCAATTCCTTTGAAATGGCGTACCGCATGCAGGCCAGTGCACCGGATGTGATGGATCTTTCGCAGGAAACCAAATCAACGCTGGAACTGTATGGTGCAGAACCGGGGCAGACCTCGTTCGCTAATAACTGTCTGCTGGCCCGTCGACTGGTGGAACGGGGCGTTCGCTGCGTGCAGCTCTTCCACGAATCATGGGATCAGCATGGCGGTCTGGTAGGCGGACTCAAGAGTAACTGCGCCGCCACCGATCAGGCATCCGCAGCACTCATCAAGGACCTCAAACAGCGGGGACTGCTCGAAGACACCCTCGTTGTCTGGGGAGGCGAATTCGGACGGACGCCGATGGTGCAGGGGGGCAATGATGGTCGCGATCATCATCCCAACGCTTTTACCATGTGGCTCGCCGGCGGTGGAATCAAAGGGGGGACGACCATCGGTCGTTCCGATGATTTCGGCTTCAATGTGATCGAAGATGAAGTTCCCGTTTACGATCTGCACGCAACGATCCTGCATCTGCTGGGCCTGGATCCGCATCAGTTGTCCTTCCGCTTCCAGGGCCTCGATCAGAAACTGATCGGCGTGAACCCCGCGAAGCTCGTGACAAAAATCCTGGCTTAACAGTTTGTAGCAGTATCAAAAAAACAAACCCCTGGTGTCGATCCACCAGGGGTTTTGTCTTTGGTTTTAAACTGCTTCGCGTTACGCGGCAATTTCCTGCTCGTAATAACGCACCGGCTCGTTGTTCAGACGATTCAGATAGCCGTTGGTCTGCTGGTCGAACAGACGCTGCAAGCCGTCATCCAGCATCGGCATCGAGATGCTCAGAGCCCGACGGATTTTGCGGGTGTGCAGAGAAGTTTCTCCGTTGGCAAAACCGGTGGCCCGTTCATTCATCACGGTAGCCCGGGGCAGCAGGGGAACAGTCAGTTCGAATTGCTTGGCCAGACGCTGTACGAATTCCAGCGGACTGATGCGTTCGCCACCAGCCACATGGAAGGTTCCAGTCAGACGTTCCTGGTAAGCGTGTTCGATAATCGCGGCCAGGTCGGTGGCCAGCAGCGGAGTACCGTGCCGATAGCAGTCGAGGTCGGAATAACTTCCGTCCTGCAGTGACTGCACCAGCTGCTCAACTTGTCCCGTACCGTAGGCGGTGGGAGTCCAGCCGAATACGTTGGTGCGGATAATCAATGTATTGTTGCAGAGACTGACTTCACGTTCGATGGCCCGTACCAGTTCGGCTTCGGGGCTTTCGCACATGCCCTGGCAGTCCTCTTCGTGGAACATCCAGGGACCGGTGAAGACGGCGTCTGACGAGATATGTGTGAATCGGGCGGAGTGCAGTTCCGCGGCACTGACCCAGTTACGTGCTGCCAGCACGGGGTCTTTGGTGGAAAACTTCGCAGGGTCAACCGACCAGGAAGAATTCGCTGCGACTCCACAATAGACAACCCAGTCGGGACGAACCACGGACATCCAGTGCTGTGTCGTTTCGACATCATCTTCCTGGTAAGTGTGTGTTTCGCATCCCTGCAGGGAAACTGGTGTAGCTGAAGTTAATCCGACAACCCGATATCGACTGGATAAGCAGGTTGCTATATTTGCTCCGGCAACCGTATCAAGTCCAATAACCAGAACTGTTTCCACGCCGCGCCTCCATGCTTAGACGTTGTTGTATTTCTGTCAGTAAACTCTAAATCGTATCTGCTTTTCAATCTCATATCTCTCTCAACTCATTGAGAGGGACCCATCATATAGGTGATGGTGAAACTCAAAAGTCCGTCTCGCCCGTCAATCCATTTGACTCGCGAGAGGCGGATTATAGAGGGCACTCCCGATTTTCACCAACCCCAATTTGAGAGAGAATTTTTGCGACCGAATTCCCCCCTGATCAGCCCGGGGCAGAATGCGACTTGCATCAATCATTGCTGAATCATTTCCTTATAGAGAGCCGTCTGTTCCCGTTCTGAAATGACCTGAATTCAGTGGGTCTTATATGAGAAAACGAAAATATTTTTTTAAAAAGGATCTAAAATCAGAAAAAAGATTAAAGGTTTTTGGTTTGTGCGCTTTCTTTCGTATTGACCTCAATTTCAAAAAGCAATATCTTCCCGCCTCACATTCGTGATCACTGCGCCTGGTTCACAGGTTGATCACACACCTCCCACACTGATTCCCATCAATCGATTTCAGATTGCACTTCGTTTTTGTCAAAGTCGTGTTTCATTCGCTCTCAAAATGAAACGCAGCGCGACACCATATTCGTTCTTACATATAAAGACTGTTTAATCATGTCTGTTTCGCGTCAACTGCCGGATTACCCGATATTGCTGTCAGGAGTAGCTGCTCCTGTCGTGAAGGGTTTGCGCGAAATGGGACTGCCTGTCACAGAGCTGCATGATGACCTGGCCCAACTCTCAGGCTATCAGTCATCCAGCTGGAATCTGTTGCTGGTGGGTTCACAAAAAGCTTTCAACGTTCGAGATCGACAGTTGCTCTCTCACTGTCGGATTCCGTTGATTGACCTGGCGGAATTCACCAGTAAACAGGCGCAGGCACGCACCCGGGACGAAATGCATCAGAAATCGTCACACGGAATCGAACAATTCAATGCTGCATTTGTCATCCGACTCAAAGACCGGTTACAGCAAACCGGCGGCGTCTGGATTCGACTCAGCGATTATCCTTATCCCTTCCAGGGAGTCATCTGCTACGGTGAATCCGATCTGGGACGGGATTTCCTTGAATACACAAATGTGATGAGCCCCCTGCCGGTGACCCTCGATCACCTGCATCTGAATGCAGAAGCAGCCTGGATGAACCGGGCGAACGAGGAATCGGCCCGCAAACTTCGCGTGGAACTGGTCAGCAGCTACCGTCAGGGACTGCCGGTCTCGCTGACCTCAATCGAATCGCGGAATCAGCTCAAGACATTATTTGAAAACATCAATCTGGACCGCAAACAGATGCCGCTGGTCTGGGTGACTTCACTGACTACGTTTTTCCGCTGGTGGAACCTGCGTCGCGAACTCTCGGTGAGTATCAACCGCCGGAACGCTTCCTGGGAAACCATTATCTCCGGTCAGTTTGAAGGCTTTCACCCCGGTCTGCAGATCTGGAAAGGTCGCCACTCCGCAACCGTGGCACTTTCGCGGGGCGTAAATGAAATCAGAGACGAACTACTCGCACTGGCGATGAATCAGGAACGTCATCCCGGTGGTTTTACAGCACATTGGGCCGGCTCGAAGTCGAGCGTAATCCCTCTGGGCTGGAATCGATCGGCGGCATCGGCTGCCTCTTAAGCGTAAGAACTATTCCACATCAAAGAATGATTATCAGCGATTGAATTTTTCAGTCGCTCCATTGTTGAAGAAAAGGATTGAACTCATGAAACGTTTCGGAATTACAATGCTGGGTATCGCATTGATCGCTCTGACAACAGGTTGCCAGTGTGGACGTTACGGTAGCTGCGGCAGCTGTAACTATGGTCCTTCCATGGCACCAGTCATGCCCTTTGGTGGCGGTGGATGCTCAACCGGTAACTGTGGTGTCGGTGCTCCGACTTACGCACCTCAGGGAGCCTACAACACCTACGATACTTATCAGTCCACTGCAGCTGCTCCTGTCATCCAGGGATCAGTACCAGCTACCGCTTCTGCTCCACTTGACCCGCTGCCCATGTATTAAGATGCATGTGGTAGCGGCTGTGCAGTGGCGTCTGGTCGTCTCGGCCTGAGACGGGTCGACAGGCACGACAACACGTTCGTGGCCTGCGCCGTGGCTGACCAGACGCTGGAAAAAACGCGAACAATGCCATTGTTCGCGGGGATAAGGATTGTATCTCCCGTTCGGCCTTGCTATACAGTTAGTTATGTATATGGCGTCCCTCCCTGCGCGCTCTTCGCAGAGATCGGGGCACCCTCATCGACTGATTTCTGAACTGTGTATCATACCCCGCCGGGTACATCAAATTATGGCTGCGTTGCAAATCGTCAATTATCCCCATCCCGCCCTCCGCTGGAAATCCAAACCCATTAAAAGCATCACGCCTGAACTGCGCGATATCGTCAAAACGATGTTCGAGCTCATGTATCAGGCACGGGGCATCGGGCTGGCAGCCAACCAGGTTGCACTTCCGTATCGACTGTTTGTGATCAACCTGACTTCCGATCCCGGCGAAAAAGAGGAAGAGTTTGTCTTCATCAACCCGGAAATTACCAAACGCAAAGGGACGGCCGAAGGGGAAGAAGGCTGCCTGAGTCTCCCCCAGCTTTACGGCGACGTCAAACGTTCCGAAGAAATTACCGTGGAAGCTTACGATCTCAACGGACAGCTGTTTGAGATCACGCTCGACGATCTGGCGGCCCGCGCCGTACAGCATGAATACGATCACATCGAAGGCGTCATGTTTACGGATCGCATGGTCGAAGCCAAAAAGGCCGAACTGGAAGCCCAGATCGCCGACTTCGAAGCCCAGTTCCGTCATCAGCAGGATCGAGGCGAAATTGCTTCGGATGAAGAACTTCGCAAACAACTGGCCCAGCTCGAGCTGGAACTGGATTAACACAGCCCGTCATCCGCACCGAGATACTGTTTTCGTCCGGCAACTGCGCTTTCCCTGTCTTTAATGCCAGTCGGCGCAGCATGGCGAGTGCAGACTGAGGCTGACTCATCAGGAGGAGATTTCCCGTGCCTTTAAAAGTAGTCATGATGGGGACCGGCACCTTCGCGATTCCCGCGTTCCAGGCGCTCATTGATTCCGAGCATGAGGTTCTGGCCCTGTATACACAGCCCGATCGGACCGGTCGCGGACATCACCGCCACAAAAACCCGATGAAAGAGCTCGCCCTGGAACACGAGATCCCCGTCTTCCAGCCACCGAAAATCAATACCGCGGAAGCGCTCGAAGAACTCGACCAGTTACAGGCCGACGTCTACCTCGTCGCCGCGTACGGACAGATCCTCTCCCAGAAACTGCTCGATATGCCCCGCTGCGGTGCCTTTAATCTGCACGCGTCCCTGCTGCCAAAGTATCGCGGCGCCGCCCCGATTCTGTACGCCATCCAGAACGGCGAGACCCAAAGCGGCGTCTCGGTCTTCCGGATTGAACGCGCCCTCGACTCCGGCCCGATCGCCGGCATGGTCGAAACCGAAATCGGTCCCAAGGAAACAACGGGACAACTGCAGGATCGTCTCGCCGACCTCGCCGCACCGCTGGCCATGCAGTTACTGTCCGACATCGAAGCCGGCACTCTCGTCGAAACACCACAAAACCACGAGGAAGCCACCTTTGCGCCCACGCTGGACAAACAGGTCGGCGCGATTGACTGGAACCAGACCGCCGAACAGATTTCCTGGCACGTCCGGGCCATGCAACCCTGGCCCAGCCCGTTCTCCTTCCTTCAGCATCCGGGGCAGGATCCTCTGCGTCTGCAGATCCTGGATGTCGACCCGCTCACTCCGGAAGAACGGGAAGCCCTCGAACCGCAAGTCGATCCACAGGCGGCCGCTCCCGGAACAGTCGTCTTCGCCGACACCAGACACGTTGTCGTCAGTACAGGGTCGGGGTTGCTGCAGCTCAACCAGATTCAGCCGCAAGGTAAGCGGGCCATGCAGGTTAAGGAATTTCTCTGCGGTCGGAAAATCCATCCGGGGGACATTTTCGGTACTCCCGCCACTTGAGGTGGTCTTATGTATCGTCATTGCGGCTGAATCCTCAGGTTCACTCTTGCCGCATTTGCCGGTTTCTGAGATGATCCCGCCCCTGATCAGCAGGCGAACCTGGATTTAACACACAAGGAAGTGAGTGAGATGCGCCGAATCGTAGCCGCTTTGATTTTCATGATGATCGGAGCGGGTGGCATGTATGCCGCATTTGAATATCACATCGTACAGTCAAAGGAGGGCTGGCACCTGGTCCCCAAGTCACAGGCCGGTCTTCACGATACTTACGCTGACATCAGAAAATGGCAGGCGACCACCTGGAAAGACCATCCCCGGCTGGCCCAGTCACTGATCGATAATGGAAAAGGGAACCTCATTATTCAGTCCGCATCGAACGGATTCTTCGACGGTCTGTTTCCCGGCACGGATAAGCAGCGCTCCGCCGCCAATCCGGAATCCTCCCAGAAACGTTTATAACTGCGACTTACTGACAGATACTATCCCCGCTTACTGAGACCCGACTGCTCACCGTGAAAACCGAATTACCCGTCAGCCCGGATCAGACTCCCCACCGGAAGTCATGGCCCGCATTCAAAGCCCTCGCTCTGAATGTCTGTCTGACACTTTGTCTGTTTTCAGCCCAGGGCTGCCGGACCGCCGCGAAAAATCAGGCCGTCCATCTGCCCGCACGACACAGCGTCAGTGCCGAACAGCTGATCGTGCTCAGCGATTTCAAACTGGGGCAGGAGCATCCCCTGTTCCAGGATCTGATCCAGCTGCGGGAAGATGTTGCCGCCACCCTGAATATCCCCTTGAACAGCGAGCAGGTCACCGTCTATCTCTTTTCCAACCAGGAAGAGTACCGCAACTATCTCGATCTGACCTACCCGGGACTGCCTCCACGTCGCGCTTACTTTGTGGGCACTCCCAAAGAGCTGGCCGTCTACACCTTCTGGGGTGACCGCATCCAGGAAGATCTCCGCCACGAATTTACTCACGGACTCCTGCACGCCAGCCTGAAGACCGTTCCGCTCTGGCTCGACGAAGGTCTCGCGGAATATTTCGAAGTCGCCGGCAATACCCCCGGACAGATCAATCGCGATCACGCGTCCCGACTCACCGCCGCCCTCAACAACGGTTGGAAGCCGGATATGAAACGCCTGGAACAGCTCGAGAAGGTCTCGCAGATGCAACGTGTCGATTACCAGGAAGCCTGGGCCTGGACGCATTTCATGCTGAACAGCACGCCCGAAGCCCGGGATGCACTGCTCGCATATCTCTCGGAGCTGAAGACCAACGAATCCCCCGAGGTCCTCAGTGCCCGGCTGCCCCGCGACATTCCCGGCGTCGAAGATCGCTTTGTGAATTACGTCGCTTCGCTGAACACTTTTCCCAGCCGGTAAGCTCGGAAACCTCCGATTCCTGCTTCTGCGCCGGAGTTTCCCGTCTCCCTGACTTGGGTGCCCGCAGCACATCAGCTAAGATGAAGCCAGCGATCGTATCCTGTGATCAACCCCGACCGCTCAATCCTCCTCTGATGAGATGAATTCAATGCTGGCCCGACTGCGCCTGTTACTCGAACTGATTCGCTTCAGCCATACTATCTTTGCCCTCCCGTTCGCGCTGCTCTCCGCCGTACTGGCCTGGCGTGGTCAAACCGTTCGCTGGCAGGAACTGGTGGGAATTCTGCTCTGCATGCTGTTTGCCCGATCGGCAGCCATGGCCTTCAATCGACTGGTCGACCGCGATATCGACGCGGAAAATCCACGAACCGCAGGGCGACACATCCCGGCAGGGCTCATCAGTGTTCGCGCGGTGACTATCTTCACCCTGCTGACTTCACTGGCCTTTATCGCCTCAACACTCCTGTTTTTACCCAATCGCTGGCCCCTCTACCTCTCGGTGCCGGTGCTCTTGTTTCTACTCGGCTATTCCTACGCCAAACGCTTCACCATCTGGTGCCATTACTGGCTCTCGACTGCCCTCATGCTCTCACCCCTGGCCGCCTGGATCGCCATTCGCGGGTCGCTCTCGCTGGAACCGATTCTGCTGGGAGCGGTCGTCTTCTTCTGGGTCGGCGGTTTCGATATTATCTATGCGTGTCAGGATGTCCATTTTGATCAGGACAAGCGTCTTTCCAGTATCCCCTCCCGCTGGGGCATCAAAAAAGCCCTGCGTTTCGCGATGTTCAGCCACTTCATGACCATCGTCTGCCTGTTCAGCCTCTGGTATGTCGCCGCCCTGGGCATCCCCTTTCTGATCGCTGTCCTCGCGGTCGCGGGACTGCTGATCTATGAACACCTGCTGGTCAATCCGGATGACCTGGGACGCGTGAATCTGGCCTTTTTCCACGTGAACGCCGTGATCAGTATTGGTTTGTTCTTTGTGGGATTGATCGATGTCTGGCTCGCATAAGCCAGCCTGAAACGTCATAATGAAGAAGTCCTGCTGCGCGGTTGGCAGGTCTGCCTAAACACCATTTTTCTGATACGCGAAACGAATCAACAGACAGTCTGATGAATCTGAATCAAAACGAACAGGAACAGCTCGCAACCATCACCCGCAAAGTCGAAACCGGCGAGCGGATCACCTTCGATGAAGGTGTTTTTCTGGACGAGAAAGTCGATATCCTGACGCTGGGCGGCCTGGCCAACCAGGTCCGTGAACGCAAGAACGGGAATTTCGCGTTCTACAACACGAACATCCACCTGAACCCGACGAACGTCTGTGTTTATCGCTGTAAGTTCTGCGCCTTCCGGGCTGACCTCAAATCAGAACGCGGTTACACCTTCACCGAAGACATGATTCGCGAACGTGTTCAGGAAGCCCGCGTCAGCGGCGCCACCGAAATCCACGTCGTCGGCGGGCTGCATCACCAGAAAAAATTCGACTGGTACCTCGATGTCGTCAGCACCATTCACGAAGAATATCCCGAGCTGCACATCAAGGCCTGGACGCCCGTGGAAATCAACTGGTTCAGCTTCATGACCAAAAAGCCGACCCGCTGGGTGCTCGAACAGATGATGGATGCCGGTCTGGGCAGCATGCCTGGCGGCGGCGCTGAGATCTTCCATCCCGAAGTCCGCGAAAAAATCTGCGAACACAAAGCCGATGCCCAGAGCTGGATTGACATCCACCGCGAAGCTCACAACCTGGGACTGCGGAGTAACGCCACCATTCTCTACGGCCACTACGAAGAGGCCAGACACCGCGTCGACCATCTCTGTCGCCTGCGTGAACTGCAGGATGAGACCGGCGGATTCCAGACGTTTATCCCGCTGGCTTTCCATCCGGAAAACACCGGGATGTCAGAAATTCCCAAGGCCTCCGGACTCACCGACCTTAAGATGATCGCACTCTCGCGGATCATGCTTGACAACTTCGATCACATCAAAGCCTACTGGATCATGCTCGGCGAAAAGACCGCGCAGACCGCCCTCAGCTTTGGTGCCGACGACCTGGACGGAACCGTGGTTCACGAACTGATCTATCACGATGCCGGAGCCAAAACGCCTGAAGGGCTGACCGTCGAAATGCTGCATCGCCTGATCAAGGAAGCAGGCCGCATCCCCGTCGAACGCGATACCCTCTATCGGCACATTGTTCGCGACGGCGCTTCCTGGAGCATCGGGGAACCGATCCTGGCCTCCTCCGTTTCCTGATCAGCAACCTGAAACAAGAAAGGCGAATTCATGTCTGATGTAGCCCCCACAGAATGTGTGCAGGTTCAAGCCTTCGATCACATCACGCTCGTGGTCAAAGATCTGGAAGCCGCGCGTAAGTTCTACGTCGATTTCCTGGGCATGGACCAGGTACCCCGGCCCGCGTTTTCCTTCGAAGGCCACTGGTACCAGATCGGCGGACAGCAGATTCACCTCATCCTGGAACACGATCAGTCCGGCGCAGCCGGCCAGGCCGATGTCGAACCGAACACCCGCACACACCATTTCGCCTTTCAGGTACAGAATGCGAATCAGGCCTATGCACAGGCGCTGCAGCAGGGAATCCCCATTGTTTCGCCTCCCAAACCTCGTCCCGACGGAGCCACCCAGACCTTCGTCAACGATCCGGACGGACACATCATCGAGCTCTGCTCGCTCGGGTCCTGAAGCCCCGGCAGGTGTCGGCTGGCACTGTTATAACGGTTTTTCAGGTCTCGCGGATCGCAGCGGGGCAGGGTTCAACGACGCGAGGAATCAGTTCTCAGAATCGACTGGAAATTCCACCAGAGGATAAGGTATACTTGGAACGAGAGTGCTCATCGAAGCTCATTTCAATCAGACGAGTACAAGACATCCATTAAGCAGACAGCTTTGACAGAGGTAGAGAGAGACGAGGATCTTAATGTCAGATGCACCCAAAAAAATGATCATGGGCTCGATGGCCGCTTCAGGAATCGTGGCGGCCCTCGCACTGGCTGATATCGCGATTGGCATCCCCTTTCGCGGCAGCATGATGATGGACATCATGTTCCTGGTCTCCGCCGGCCTGGTACTCTTCCTCTGCTGGGACGCCTGGAAAGACCTGCGTTAATCCCCAGTCATTTCCTAATACCGGCTGCCACAGTTGGTTCGACCAACCCAGAATAATGGGTAAGCCCGAATGCAATTCGGGCCGAGCGTAGCGAGCAGGAAACTGACAGAGCAAGATTCCGAACGCTCCCACAAAATTACATTTTCTATATGACCGGGTGAAACTATGAAAGAAGGTCGAGCCGGTGGTGGTATTCTTTAACGCGTGGTAAACATAGTTTGTTACAACCT
>NZ_VTSR01000013.1 GCF_008329715.1 Gimesia chilikensis
GTTGATCGTGTCGTCGCCGTCGGTGCCGGTGACGTTCAGATCGTCGATGTTGGCATAAGTCACATCGGTGCCGGCAGAGCTGGAGATTCCGTCGATGGTCGTCGAAGTGACTTCGAACGTGTCACCGGTGACGTCACCGCTATCGACGATGTTCAGCGTGTCGACTCCATCTTCACCGTCCACCGTCAAAGCTGCGAAGATGTTGTCTACCGTGCTTCCAGCATCGAAGATCTGGAACAGATCGTCGCCCAGGCCGCCCAGGAGGCTGACGCTGGTGACACCCGCGGGTGTGCTGCGGACACGGATCGTATCGTTGGATACATCGTCAGCAGCGAACACGTCGTCGGCATCCAGTTCCACGCTGGTCAGCGTCGTCGCTGAGTCCAGAGCGATCAGGTCGATCAGTTCCGCGCCGGTTCCCGAGACAACCTGCAGTTCATTAAAGCCGTCGAATACCAGAGCGGTGAAACCGCCGTTACCGGTGATCTGGGAGACGCCGTCGGCGGGAGTGCCGTCGTCGTTGATGTTCAGACCGGTGGTGGCGGGTGTGGAAGAAGCGTCGACTCGCAGGCCGCCGTTCGCAGCACCGGAGAATCCGACTCCTTCGACGTTACCGAAGGAGAGACCCAGGTCGATGTCGGTGTCCCCTACTGCAGAGGCACCAATGTTACCGCTGCCCAGGCCGTCGATCACATCCGAGAAGTAACCGGCGTTGTGATCGGTGATGAAGTTCACATTGATCGCGTCGGTTCCGTTTTTACCGTCGTAGTGAATCGTGATGTCGTTCACATCGTAGGTATTGGGATTGAACTCGTCTTCCAGGAATGTTTCCGCAGCCAGGTTCAGGTGGGCCCCGTTGGAACCGGGGATGCCTGCAGGAGCGGCTGTGGTAAACATCGGCAGACCGCCTGCGGTTTCGTTGATATTCAACGTATCGTCGTCAGCCGATCCCAGTACGGTGAAGGACAGAATATCCGCATCGTTACCGGTGAAGAAGTTGCTGCCATTGATGTCGATCAGCAGGTTGGTGCCGCCGGCATCCAGACCAACGTCGATCGTGTCATCGGAAGCGTCTTCGAACCCGGAGAAGAACATGTCCAGCACCAGGTGGTAGGAGCCACTGCCGTTGGTGTTGACGTCTTCAATGCTGGTGTAGTTCACAGCCTGCTCGGTATCGGGAGCCAGGAAGCTGAACTGTCCTGAACCCGGATCTCCACCTAATGTCAAAGCCGGAGCAGAAGCCAGGCCACTGAAATCGAGATTGAGCACATCGCCGGGACCAGGCAGAGTCGGATCACCGCCATTCACGGTGATCGGTGAATCGACGGTCGGCAGGATGTTGAAGATATCGCTGTCGTCCCCACCGTTAATGGTGGTCTGCGTCGCATTGACATTGCCCAGCAGGTCAACGGTAGCTCCGGCCCCATCAGTAATCGGGTCGATATTGATTGTAATCGTGGTCGCGGCAATCACTTCGCCTGTCAGTGACAGCAGGAAGTCATCACCGGAGTTCAGAACCACATCAGCGCCCGTTGACTGAACGGTCACACCAGCATTGATCGTCAGATCATCACCGGGGCCCGCAGTATCAGTAGAGGTCAGCGAGACCGTTCCGGCAGCTGTCACGTTGCTGGCCACAGTCAGCGGGCTGGCGGCAGAAATGGTGACATTTCCGGCACCGGCATCGACGCCAACCAGACCATCGACAGTCCCGATTTCTAAAGCGCCTGTATTGCTGACTACAATACTACCGAGAGGAGAACCTGCTGCGACACGAGCGACCGCCGTGTCAAAGTCGGCAGCCCCAGCACCGCCAATACCGATTGCAGCCCGCAAAGCCAATTCGTTAGCAGTTACCAGAGCTGCTTCACCACCCGAGTTGTCCTGGATGGCACCACTGAGAGACTCGATGTAAACCGCCCCCCCTGCACTTTGCAGGTTGACAATAGAGGCATTACCAGTCGAGCTCACATTGATGGTTCCCCCGTAGGCATTGACGACACTGCCGTCGTTCTGAATAAAGTTCTCACCCCCAGCCCCATTGTCGTCAGCAACCAGAGTAATGCCCGCTGCGGAGGTCGTGTCTACAAGTGCAGGACCATTCAAAATCAAAGTGCTATCGGCCCGTAATTCGATGGCCCCGCCGTTTGTCTGTACTGCCGCACCGACTCCAATGACACCTTGTGAGTCCACGAGAATCGAAGAACCGGCGCCTGTTGCTTCAATCGCCTGAGCCACATTGAGTGTCCCACCAATCACCAGGGAGATATCCCCCGAGGCGGTGACCCCACTCAGTCCGTCAACAGTAGCAATGCTTCCGCCATTAAGTTCCTGCAGGTAGATATCGCCGGACGTTGCGACAGCGGCAATGTCGCCGACCTCCAGATCAACGTCCCCTGCCCCCGCAGAACCGATGCCGGTCGCGGCACGCAGAGCGACTCTGTCCGCGGTAATGACTGCCGCCTCAGCAGCGATATTATCAAAAATCTGACCGCCGGCTGCTGTGACCTGGACTTCCCCACTTGTATTCACATTCGTGAGCAGAATATGAACGGCTGCATCGAGGTCAATCGTACCGTCACCACTGCTGGTGATCTGAGTGCCGGTATCGGTCATGACGATCAGACCAGCGGAGTTAATCTCAATCAGATTACTTCCATCATTGGAAATGATCGCTCCAAAACCGACGTCGAAGTTGCCTGACGCATTAGACAGCTGCAGTGCCCCGCCGGTGACAGCGAGGTTTTCATTCACAACGAGGCCAGCCCCAGCTGTAATCGTGGTATTGCCGCTGACTGTGAGCCCGTTGATACCGCCGGCATTGCCGATGACAATCCCGTTAAGCTCAGCCAGTTCCAGGCCGCCGCTGATATTCCCTTCCAGAAAACCAAGGGCCGTTTCCAGAGCATCTCCTACACCAGCACCAGCTCCTGCAGTCAGAGTCGCCTGGTTCGCGGTAATGTTATTATTACCGGCATTCGCATCGCTGATCGCACCAGCGGTCGCGGTGACGGTCACATCGCCGGAGGTCGTGATCTGTCCCAGCTGGATATTGTTACCCGCGGTCAGATCGATGGTATTCGCAGTCGCGTCGATAATACCCGCGGCAGCAAAGGTGATCTGATCATTGGCATCGACGTCCACGGTACCACTGGTCGTAAATGTGCCATTGACGTTGACCTGACCTGCATTCAGGTCGGCGTTTCCGGAACCGATATTGGTAGGTCCGGCAAGGGTAAGCGTATCATCATTTCCGGCATTCACTGTCAGGTTTGCAGTGAATGTGGAGTCGACGGCGTTGACAATCACTGTATCAGCACCTGAACCGCCAGCAACTTCGGTATTGATGGTCAGCGTACCAGTCGGATGTGTGAAGACAACGCTTTCGCCCAGGGTCGAATTGATCTGAGATTCTCCGTCACCCACATCACCATCATCAGCGAGTGTGATGGTTTCGGCGGCACCGGTGTAACTGAAGATACGATCGGTTGCGGTGATCGTGTCAATGATCGGTTCCAGACCAGTGTAGGTAATTGTGGAAGTGCCTTCGCCATCGAAGAAGATTGATCCGTCGTTGGCATTCGCAAACTGGTGTTCAACGGTGGTAGCGGTTCCGCCCAGAATTTCGAGCACATCGCCGTCACCATCTTCACCGCCGGTTCCGCCATTGAAGAAAATTCCCCCGACCGGATCTGCATAACCGGTGACCGGATTGTGAATCCGGAAGATATCATCACCGTCCAGACCGTTAAAGGTCAGTGAGGTGATGCCGGTCAGAATAACTGGTCCAAGTGTGGTTTCCCCAACCCCGCCTACATCGGTAGTCAGAATAAAGACGGCGGTGTTAGCGTCGGTAAACGTGATGTCCAGCAGATCGTCTTCCCCGGTACCGTAGACGACGATATCGCCACTACCGAAGAGAGTGCTGTCCTGGAAAGCACCGATGTGAGGTGTATCGGTTGCGGTATCCACGGCAAACTCAGATGAGCCATAAGCGGCTGTGGAACCGAAGCCAATCGCAAACTTATCTTCCAGTGAAGGTGATGGCGTGTAGAGCACATCATTTTCGTAAGCAAACAGCGGATCACCGAACTGATTTGTGGGATCCAGCACGACGTTGGAATCCACATCGTTGTCGTTGAATGCGTTGTAAGTCACATTCGCATTCGAGGGAGCGATGACACCAAAGCCTTCAATCAGGGGCAGTGGAGGTTCAGCCTGAATCATCAGATCGATGCCGGTCCCTCCGTCGCCGGGAACGACATCCGTTCCAGGAGCATCATCCAGGTTCCAGTAGGCAATCAGGCTGGGATCGCCATTCAGAGCAGAACCGCCAACGCTGTTGAGCCGGATATCATCCAGCAGAACAGAGCTTAAAACCGTATCAAACCAGGCAATGTCGTCCATCATACCGTCGAAGAAACGAGCAGGGTCGCCAGGATCGCGGCCCACATTCATCAGCCCGTTGATTGTATCGGTAAAGTGAGCCAGATCAAAACCGGACATGTTCTGATCATATGCTGCCAGATAGCTCTGTTCGGTACCGTTGACGTAAATCCGCATCTCGCCGACTGAGGCATCCCACGTATATTGAATGTTGGTCCAGACTCCCTGGTAGGCGTTATCGCCACCACTGGAAATCACATATTCACCATCAGTCTGAACACGACTGAAGAACTGGCCTGAACTGTTGGGACGATACTGGAATTCCAGTCCGGCATTACCCGGCCCTTCAAAGAACTGATTCCGTCTGCCGGCATCATCCATATTCACCCAGAAGTTCAACGTGCCTTCTGCACCAACGTCGAACGAAGGATCCTGGAAGGTTGCGAAGTCGTCGACACCATCAAATTCGAGTGCGCCCCCAAACTGTCCAGCACCAGGTTGGAATACTGGCCCAAAGGGAGAGATACCGTCGGCAACGATGTACATTTCAATGCCGTTTTTATTGTCGATGGCAATATCGCCGGCAGCCTGATCGAAGTCCCAATGTGCTACCAGGCGTGCATCGGCGGCTAGAGTCGCTACGCCGTTGTTGCGGATATTATCACGATCGGTCTGATTCAGAACTGAATTGAACCAGCCAACATCATCCATCAGACCATCAAAGTGGCGACCGCCGCCGGCGTCTTTACCGACAGTAATCAGTTCGCTGACGGTATTGACCGTCGCGGCCCACTGCGAAAGATCAGAATCGTAGGTAGAGCTCAGGTAGCCAACCTCAGTGCCATCAATATAGATGAACATCTTGGGGCCACCAGCGGCATTAAAGTCCCACGTATATTGAATGTTCTGCCAGACATTGGGGTTGGCAGCGCCACCATCCTGAATGACATAGTTATCCGAACTGACATCACGTTCCGGGCTGCCGTAGAACTGCCCACCACCGTCTTCACGATACTGGAATTCAAAACCAACACTGTTCAACCCCTCAAAGAACATGTTGCGTCGGCTGGTGTCATGCATGTTAATCCAGAAACTGAGCGTTCCCGCTGTACCCACATCAAAAGCAGGATCCTGGAAGAAGGCGTAATCGTCCGTGCCGTCAAATTCAAGAGCACCGCCGAAGACACCACCGGCTGTCTGCCAGAGTGGATCGGTTGAAGGCTGTGGTCCCTGGTAGGTATACCCATCGAAAATATTGTCGGTGATGTTGACTTCACCGGGAGCAACCGGAAGAGCGGGATCAAAGTAAACGCCACCGGCTTGAGCGTAATTACCCAGCTGGTTAACCGTCGCGGCATCTTCCCAGACGAAGGTGTTATGAATGATATCCAGACCATCGGCGGTCATGCCCTGGTTGGTGACAATAATGGTATAGTTCTGATCGCCCTCTTCCTGGAAGGCCCCAGCTTCGAGTCCATTATTGAAATAGTTGAAGGAGATCTCACCACTGAAAGCCTGATTGTTCGGATCGTTGAAGGTTCCCTGAGGACCAATGGAGATGGGTCCCCAGCGGTAATGATCTTCACGGAATTCGTTGCGGGTAATCAGGAAGTGCTCTCCACTGCCGCTATCCCCGTCACGAATCGCAGCCCGTCCGAATTTTCCTTCGAAAACGGAGTCAGAGACTTCCAGATAATCAGCCCCTTCGAAGACCACGGCACTACGGTAATTGTCACCGAAGAGCAGGCCATTCAGAGTGGTATAATCTGCGTTGGTGTAGACGACATAACCACGGTAATCGGTGGCGGACGTATGTGTCTGCCAGCCGAGTTGTGCGCCACTTAAGGAAACGTTATCTGCTGAGATATCGACCACGATATCGAAAGTTGAGGGTGCCCCCGCTTTGCGGATCTGAACGACATCGCTCCCCGCACCAACGATTGACACAGATTCGTCAACATCCAGGGTCGAAGAAACCAGGTAGTTACCTGCGGAGACGTAGATGTCACCACCATTGCCGGCGACATCAACGGCATCCTGAAGATCGGCACCGCCGGCTGAACCGAATACAACGACAACATCAGCATCACCGGAAACAGCACCAATCAGATCACCGTCCAGGTCAACGACCTCCGAATTCAATGCAATACCTGTAGCAGTCACAGTGACGCCATTGGTCACTGTCGACCTTTCGGCATTCACAGTCAGTGATCGCCCGGCATTTAATGAAATTGCTGAGTTAACACTTACAACATCATCAACGCCTGCTTCTCCATTGATAATCAGGTTACCGCTGAAATTTGGCGCCAGTGAGTCAATATCGATGACATCGGTACCATCACCTGCGTTGATGGTCAGAGTGCCGGTAGGATTATTGAAAGTGACTACCTCAGCAGCCGTAGAATCGACGGTTGTCTGCCCTGCCCCTGCATCTGTGACAGTAATGGTTTCATCGACACCACTATAGTTCAGAGTCACATTCGTGGCATTGACCGTTGACGAGATTGGCTCCAGCCCGGTGTAGGTAATAAAGTCGGTTCCGGAACCATTCAGCTGAATACTGCCATCACTGGCATTGAAAAAGAAATATTCCATGGAAACCAGGCTGCCACCAACCAACGCGATGGCGTCATTGCCGCCGGTTCCGCCGTTGAATTCAATCTGCAGAGGAGTTAAATCATCGATGCCGGTCATGTCGATCGTCAAGGTATCATCCTGACCATCCTCACCGTTGATCACCAGCGTATCCTCGAGGGCAGCCAGGGGAGTATTCCAGATCACATCTCCCGTATTCACGTCGGTCAGAATCACATTGCCACCGACAATCTGCAGAGAATACTCATCTGGATTACCATCGGCAGGAATTGTCACAACAGGTGTCGGGATCTCGGTGTAGATGGCAACATCATTGCCATCACCGCCGGAATAGGTCAGGTAAGCACTGAGCCCGGTGACTCCGAAGAAATCGATGAATTCGAAGCCTTCCGGATAGCCATTGAAAGAGCCTACGATTCCATCTGTATCATCATTTTCCAGCAGGACAAATGACTGCGTATCAGCCGGAGTGAAGCCGGGAATCAGGTTGAGGGTCGCATCTCCCAGAGAGACGGCACCATTGACGACCAGTTGATCGTGCTCGGTTCCGGCGACAGTCCCATCGACTTCGACATCCAGTTGATCGTTGCTGTCCAGTTTCAGATCGCCATTGATGACAACCTGCCCCGGGCTGTTCCCCGGCACCAGTGTGACAGATTTATCGACACCGGTAATCGTCGCATCGACGTTCCCGGCATAGGTACCGCTGTTGATCTTTATGGTTCCACCGGGTGCCACAGCCTGTAAAGCTTCTTCAATTCTTCCGACAAGACCGGTCTGATCCCCCAAGGTAGTCACATTCAGCGTGGAGAAATCGCCCTGAAAACCTGCGGTAACGCCATCGGTATCGGTACCGTTATCCAGATAGGAAGTGAAATCGACACCTCCGGTCATCAATGCTGCGACTGTAGCTTCAACATTCGATCCCCACCAGTTATTGGAAGCGTTGACCACTGCACCGCCGCCACTGGAAATGCCAGCAGCATTTCCTGCCAGGGAGTTACTATTGATATTCACCTGGGCACCAGAGGTTAAACCACCGGGAGATCCTGCCAGGGCATCATAAAGGGTGACGGCAGTATCGAAACCTGTGATGATATTGTTCGAGATATCGATTACAGCTGTGGGCGAAATGGCACCTGAAAAGGAATTGTCTGTAATAACGGCGATACCCGTTGTCGAATACCCACCCAGAGTTGTGTTGTCTGTCAGCGTATTTCCGCTGATGGTGATCGCACTTGATGCACCGGAAAGTGAAATCGCAGAGGTGCTTGTTGATCCAGCACTGGAGTTCCCGGTAAACGTGATGTTGTTATCACTAATGGTAACCGGGGCATGTGTATAATTTGTATTCAGATTGACGTCGATGCGGGTCCAGGAATAAGTCAGCGTCGAGATATCACTATCAAAGGTATTGTCGCTGATCGTCACTCCACCCACGAGGGCTTCTGCACGACTGTCGAGCTGAATTGCCGGTCGGTCAGAATTTTCGAAATCGTTATTGGTGATCTGAATATTTCCGAAGGCCATGCCATTGGCGGAATACTTGTTATTTAAAACAATGTCGCGTTCACTATCACCTGCCGGGTTTCCAAAAAATTCATTGCCGCTGATGCTGGAATCGCGCAAGTCTTCTGCGTAGATACTGACATCGCTGATATTCTGGAATGTCGAATTGGTGACTTGCAGATCACGGAGATGGCCACCAGTCACTGTATTGTTGCTGGCTTCATTAATGGCATTCCTCATTCCATCGAATGTCGTATTATCAACATGAATACCATCAGCAACAGCTGTTGTTGCCATCCGAATACCAGTACCACCCGTACCAGAGAAGTAACTGTTTGCCACACTCAGATTTGTCAAAACGGCATTATTATGGATCTCGATACCATAGGCACCGGAAACGATGCCGGTGAAATTGACGTTATCAACCTGCAGATTATCGACAGCAGAATCGACCCGAATGCCTTGTGTCGCCCCCTGCAGTGTCATGTTTTGAAAACTGACATCGTCTGCCGTCACGGTAAAGAGAATCCCACCATTATCAATAATCGTGCTGCCAGTTCCGGCACCGTCCAGGATCACTGATTTATGGACATTCACATTTTCATTGTAAGTACCAGCCAGAATGTTGACCGTTCCCCCAGCATCCACGCTGTCAATCGCTGCCTGGATCGAATTGAACGCATTGACTCCAATCACCGCATTTTGATCACCACCCTGATTGGGATCCGCGTCTGTGATGAAGGTGCCGTTCACGCCGGTGAAAGTGGTGTCCACATAAGTTACAGGAACAGCAGGCATGAAGGTGAGGACCACATCGTTCCCGTCACCACCATTGTAATAGATGCGGAAGTTCTGACCGTTGACCAGCACAGAATCCCCGTTGGCAAGACCGGCAAAGGTGCCCGTGAGAGTACCGCCCACATCGATGATCTCGAACGTATCGCCCAACGTGGCGCCGACGATGTCGCTGCCCGTGGTGTCCAGTGTGGCACCACCCAGATTCACATTGCCGGTTGCCACGTACTGATCATGTCCGCCCACTACCCCGACCCCAGAGGTTCCATCGATTTCCACGCTCAATGAGGAGCCGGCAGTCAGATTCAAATCGGTACTGGTAAAGGTGCCGGGACTGAAACCGGGGGCGATGGTTGCTCCGGCTACGGATGCCGTGACACTGCCGTCTACCGTTGCTTCTCCCATCAATGTGACGGCTTGATTGACGTCCACATTTTCGGTGTAGGTCGCATTGATCACCACGGTCACATCATCACCAGGCAACGCGTTGTTAATGGCTTCTTGAATGCTCCCGTAGAGATTACCGTTGCTGGAAACCTTCACACCACCATCGTAGCTGTTGTTGTTCTGGATGGCATCCAGATCAACGGCAGGCGCTGCTGATCCCACCTGGCGACCATTATTGGTGAAGGTATTGCCGGTAACCGTGGGATTTTCTGAAGACTGCGGGAAGTAGGTATCATCAAAGAAGAACAATCCCACGTTGGTATTGTTTTCAAAAATGTTGTTCAACACCTCACCACCCGGTTCAGCGAAATTGAGGGCCGCCCCTGCGGCATTATTGATGAATGTATTCCCGTTCACTTTCGAAGTGGAATCGAGGTTTCCGGCGTTAATCCCCGTACTGCCGGGTGATTCGAAAGTGTTGTCCAGGATTTCAATCCCTGTGGCGGTGTAGATGGCTGGGTTTTCTGAAATGAAGAGCCCGTTGTTTTTTGCCTGGATGACATTGCCAGTAATGTCGAAATTGTCGAAGTGGATGCTCGCGAAATGCCCGGTCATCAGTATGCCGCGGGCGGTGTTATCATCGGTCACATCGATAAAATTGTCCGCGATGGTGACAAAGCTGATCGTCGCTGCATCGGTTGAATCAGGTCCGCCGCCAACTTTTTCACCAAAAACGATCCCGTTAACCTGGTTACCAGGGACGAGTGTTTCATGGATGTAATTGTTTTGGATCACGATGTTTTCGCGTGTTGACACTCCCGGCCCGGAATTTGTCGGGCGTACGTTGATCCCATCCCGATTCAGTCCCGTGATTTCAAACCCGTCAATCGTGACGTCATCGGCACGGACTTCAATCCCAAAGGGTGAACTCGGATCAATCAGACTCTCCGCCCCGCGAACACCATGACCTGCAATCCCGGCATTGGCTCCCTGAAGAATCACGGATTTATCCACGATCACATCTTCTGCGTAAGTGCCAGCGGCAACGTTGATGATATCACCTGAAGCAGCGGCAGCATTAATTGCTTCCTGAATCGTGGCGAAAGCAGTGAAACCAAATACCGCATTCTGATCACCGCCTGTAACGGGATCAGTATCAGTTCCAGTGAAGTCGGACGCGCCCGTGTAATTGTCATCCACAAAAAAAGTGGTCAGCAACGTCCGGTCTTCCAGCACTTCAGCTGTTGTGATCTGGTTTTGAGTGGCGGTCTGCCAGCGACGTCGAATTGCACGGCGGTCACGCGAGCGGAAAGTGGGGCGTTTTTTGATGCGTGAGGTCAAAGTGGTAAGCCAATTGGTAAGCAGCATCCTGGAAACTCCTGAGTGATTAAGTTTTTTTTCAGCTTATCGTTGGGTGCGTTTGTATCTTCGTAGCCTGCGGACAGTGAACCAAAGGGCAGACATTACTTTCATTTGAGGCAGTCAAATGCCTCAAAATGCAAATCACGTTGACCCTTTAGTCACATAATTGCGCCTGTTATTCAAATTTTGCGCAGACGTTCCATCTTAATATTCCTAACCATCAGTATCGTAACCATCAGGAAATTTCCACAAAAATAACCCCTATAATTCCAATTTTAATAAATTTACCTGAACGTACACATTTTACAACAGAGACCTATTTGTCCACTTTGAGGGATTTCAGCCTATCCATCTGCCACATATCTACCCATGTGCCACATTTCATCCTTTTTACTTAGATATTGCACACCCCCTTCTTTACTTGTCATAATCAACCAGCACACAATGGAGTCGGCCTTGGAACTGAGCAGGTACAACTGTATTCAGTACAGGCTTAAGAATGACGTTAATGAATCACGACAATACAAAGTGTTGAGGAAATCGATGCACACCAACCAACTCAAACCATGGATCTTACTGGCAGCCATCAGCCTGTTGTCTGGCTGCCAGCAATCAGATGAAGAGTTTCTGGTCGGGCGCTGGCACAGCTCTGGCGGTCCCAACATGATTTTTGAGAAGGATGGAACGGTCTACAGCATTAACCGTGGACCGCGGAGAAAGGGACGCTACTATCTGGACCAGGAATCAAACCCGGCAACCATGATCATGGATATGCGCGGGTCAGAGATTAACGCCGTACTGTGGTTCGATTATGAGGCGTTTTCCCCGAAGCACTTCCAGTTAACCCCGACCTACGTGCAGCGAACCGGGGAGAAGAAAGAGCGTGCTGAAATCGATCGCAAGCTACTGTTCCAGAAACTGGATCCACAGGAGTCCCAAGCGAGCCAGGCTCAGTTCAAGATCACCACGACGCCACAACAGGCGCCCTGAGAGAATCCCACATCAAATACGGAGGGAG
The DNA here is from genome assembly GCF_008329715.1 of Gimesia chilikensis. Lineage (GTDB taxonomy): Bacteria > Planctomycetota > Planctomycetia > Planctomycetales > Planctomycetaceae > Gimesia > Gimesia chilikensis. Next base: position 12,053 of record NZ_VTSR01000013.1, read on the forward strand.
GGTTCACAATGGACTCAACCTACAAATCAGGTTGATGATACGCAAAAAAAGCAGAGGTCCGACGACCTCTGCTTTTTTATTTTGACTTGATGTCGGGCTGATAAGTTACTCAGCACTGCGTACGTTTGTTACCGACTCGGCACTCTCGACGGTTTCGAAGAAAGCCCCGTCGTCCGAGGGAATGTAATCATCATTGCTGATGTTGAGCGGAGGCTCAAATCCCTGAATCGGCAACTCCTGCACAGCGGAAATCTGAGCGACCGGAATTTCACTGGCCGGGATCATCTCAGGATTGATGACATCGGCGTCGGAATCCGTAATCACCCGGAACTCAGATTCGGGAGCTGCTGCGGTTTCAGTTACGACAGCTTCCACAGTTTCAGCTGCAGGTGCTGTCTCAGCCACCATGACCTCAGGCTGTGGTTCGGCCTGCTCCATCTGCTTTTTCTGCAGTGCTGCGATCTGCACGATCGCTTCTTTGACAGAGTCCAGTTCAGGATTGATTTCCAAAGCCTGGTTGTAGTGCCGTGAAGCATCTTCCAGCATTCCCCGCTGCAGGCAGATGTACCCAATATTGGCATGGGCTTCTTCTGCACTCAGAACAGTCCGGGCAACCTGGTAGGCTTCATCCATCCGCCCCTGATGCCCCAGAACCAGGCTCAGGTTATTGAATGACCGCTTGGAACTGCCATCACGCTTGATCGCTTCTTCCAGTGCGATTTCTGCTGCCGGCAGATCGTTCTGCAAATACAGAGCGTAACCCAGATCGGTGAGCAGCTTGGAATTATCCGGCTGAATCTTAACAGCTTCCATCAGATGACGGGTTGCCATGTCGTGCTTACCCATTTTGGAGCTGACGATGCCCATGCGATGCAAAGCGGTTACATTTTTAGGATTCCGCTGCAACATGACACGATACGTCTGTTCTGCTTTGACGAACTGACCTTTTTCCTCGGCCGTTCTTGCCATTATCATTTGTGGTGATTCTTCCAGAGGAAGATTCATTCCCGCCATTTTACCGGTATGGGAACATCCTGCTGAGAAGAGAGTGGCCATTCCGGAAAGGATGACCAGAGACCACGTTGTTGAGTTTCGCATTCCATTACCTCACAAAATTCTATTGTGATTTTTCACGATCCATTGTGAGAAACACTCAGACCATCCCTGGGCAGAAACAAAAAAACGTCAAAGGTTATTTTGACCTGAAAGTTGCTCGAAGGTGAATCCATTCGATGCCCTCTCTACTGAACAGAATTTTCAACTCAAGAGAAGGACTTACTCTCAAGTATCGACTAACAGTTACAGCAAGATGAAAGAACTCAAAGAATCCCTAGACTCTTCTTGGATTCCTATCTGGATCAAAGCCTATATCTTAACAACGCCTTTCCCATCGGCAGATTCTGCCGGTTGAGAGCGGTTTACACAGGCACTGGGCTCCAAAGCGACAATGTGGTACACCAGGCACAACACGACAATTCCCAGCGGTATTTCAACCCCGGTCGGCGGCTGCGGGATCCTGTCGATAGAAGAGTTTCATCGTTTCATATAATTCTGGTGAGTACTCTTGCATCTGGAGAGGTTGCTCAAAGAAGTGTTCGGAGCAGACCGCAAAAAATTCGGCCGGATTAGTGGCCGCGTAGGGATTTATGAAGCGGGAATGTCCGTGCCTGAGTTGATCCACCAGGTCGTCATATTCCCGCGTCATCACTTCGCCCCAGTGCTGGTAGGCTTCTTCACTGTTTAAGGGAGGGGTGCCATTCATTTCACGATCGATGGCATCGTAGTAGTGTGCGAATTCATGAAAGACGACGTTTTCGCCGTCATCAGGGATCTCAGCCCCTTCAAGCACATTCGCCCAGGACAGAACAATCGGCCCCTGATTCCAGGCTTCCCCCAGCCGGAAAGAAGTACCTTCCGTCATGACCCCTATTGAGTTCACCAGTGTCTCTTTCGCGACATAGGTATCGGGGTACACCAGCACTGTCGCCAGTCGATCAAAACAGTCGCTGGCAAAACCAACCGTCAACAGACAGGCCTGGCCTGCAATCAGTAACTGCACTTCTTCAGTAATCTCGAAGCCGTTGCAGCCCTCCCAGTACTTCTCCTGGATAAAAATCTGCACACGCTGATAGTGCAGCTCTCGCTGTTCGGGGGAAAGTCGAGACAACTGCGACACATGCTGATCCAGAAAGGTTTTCCAGTGCTCAGGCATCGGTGAGGCCAGAATCTTGCGACGTCGACGATTACGCCACCACGTCAGTAACATATTTCCAGTTCCTCACTCGCTGATTTCAATACCACTGCTGTTCGACGACAGGCACATCTGTGAGCATTATAGTACTCAGCCCCTGCTGTTCCTGTGACTTTTATCGATTTCCAAGAGGACCTGATTCGAGTAAACACCGCAGAGATTGGAAAAAATCACAAAAAAGCCGAAACAGCCCCTGTTCAGTGCCCGGAATTACTGGTTCCCGGCCTCAATATTGAATACGTACGCCAAACGTGGCAGAATTGTCAGTGCAGAAGTTATCGCTGCCCGCAATCATTTAAGACCTTCAACATGAATTGAAACCAGTTATGCAAACACTCGCTCGCCTGTTACTCATCACTGCTGCACTCTGCTTTCTGAGTTCCGCGCCGGTCCGTTCTTTCGCGGCCGCCCCTGAAAAGCCAAACATCATCTTTATTATGGCCGACGATCTGGGCTACGGCGATCTGGGCTGCTACGGACAGAAGAAGATCCAGACACCCCGCATCGACCAGATGGCAGCTGACGGCATGAAGTTCACCCAAATGTATGCCGGCAGTACCGTGTGTGCCCCTTCGCGTTGTGTTCTGATGACCGGTCGGCACATGGGACACACCCGTGTGCGCGGCAATACCTGGGTTAAGGAAAACCAGTCGCTGAAGGACAAGGACTTCACAGTCGCCGAACTGCTGAAAAAAGCAGGTTACACGACGGCACTGACCGGGAAATGGGGCATCGGTGAGGAAGGCACAGAGGGAGTTCCCAACAAACAGGGCTTTGACTATTTCTATGGCTACCTGAACCAGCACAACGCCCACAACTACTATCCCGAGTTCCTCTGGAAGAATGACAAGAAAGTCGCCCTGCGAAATGTCGTTGATCCGAGCACCATTTCCAAAGGCCCAACCGGCAAAGACCGACTGGGCGGCGTGGCGACGAAAAAAGTGGACTATTCCCACGACCTGATCCTGGAGGAAGCCCTGGGATTCATCGACCGCAGCGCACAAAACCCCTTCTTTCTCTACGTCGCACTCACAATTCCCCATGCCAACAACGAAGCAGGCAGAAAAGTCGGCGACGGACAGGAAGTCCCCGACTATGGCATCTATAACGAGAAAGACTGGACCAAACAGAATAAAGGTCAGGCAGCCATGATCACCCGCATGGACACGGGTGTGGGTCAGATCCTGGATCGCCTGAAGGCATTGAATATCGACCAGAATACGCTGGTCATCTTCACCTCTGATAACGGTCACCACCGTGAGGGGGGCAATGACCCGGAATTCTTCGATGCCAACGGACCGCTCCGCGGCATGAAACGCGATCTGTATGAGGGGGGAGTTCGGGTGCCCTTCATCGCTTACTGGCCCGGTACGACACCCGCAGGCAGCGTTTCAGACCACATCGGCTACTTCGGCGACCTGATGGCCACCGCGGCCGACCTGGCCGACGTCCCCTGCCCTGAGGGCCTGGACAGCGTGAGTATTGCCCCCACCCTGGAAGGCAAACCTGACCAGCAGAAAGAACACGATTTCCTGTACTGGGAATTCTACGAACGGGGTGGTAAGCAGGCAGTCCGGTGGGGCGAATGGAAAGCCGTTCGCATGCCCATCTTCAAAGGCAAAACCCAACTGTTCAACCTTGAGGAAGACCTGGGTGAAGGCACTGATCTGGCAGCAAAACATCCGGATCTCGTCAAGAAGCTGGAAGCCATGATGGACTCCGCTCACAGCTCTGATCCACTTTGGAAACCGAGTGGCAAACCAGCCAGGAAGCAACCAGCCCCCGGCGACGGTAAGCAGCGGTTCTAATATCACCGCAAGCAACGGAAATAAATATAAGCAGACTGTGCACGCAGTCTGCTTTTTTTATGCCTGCATCATTGTTCGCTCAGTGCTGAACAGCCATCTGAGATTATCCCAGATTTCTTCCAGCAGACTCACAATCAGAACGTAGTTATTGCAGACAGGAAAGAATTCAGACAGGGAAAGTCGTCCGCCAGATCCCAGTTGGAAAGGAAGCGATGATGTGCTTTACCATCGATCAGGTTGAAGAACCGGAAGAAACCCAGGTCCCTCCAGAATTACCGGGAACGAAAGTCTCCACTCTGTTTCCATCAGAATCAGCCTCCATCACAGAATGAAAGATCAGGGGCAGATATAATTCTCGATATGAATCAGAGCAGCTTGACCTGTTGAAGTGTCATAAAAAGCAGTGGAACGTGCGGAGATATTGAAAAAATTCACGCCGAACAGCGAGCTGCAAAATGTGGGCACAGCGACTGTTGCCTGAGCCCTCACAGCGGGGATTCCCCCCGAAAATGTCAATGTGGCGATGGATCGAAAATTATTTGGATCACCATCATCAACAAAAGTTGTTGTTGCCGTGGAGGTTGTCATTGTTGAAGTGTTATAGAAAGTCACTTCAACTCCCACCGGGGCCAGATTCCAGGCTTCGCCGTCATTTTGTGAGCCAGGTGGTTGTAGTGCTGGGGAATTTAACTGGTTGATGGATGGACCAAAGCGGAAGAAGTCAGTTGTATTAGGATCGTCTGTACTGGTAAACGCACCATCTTCGAAATTGATGATAATGGTACGATATCGATTGTTTGTCGCTTGAAACGTAACTTGATCTTCCATTTCAATACAGATATCCCCATTGGGATTTGTATTGGTCCCCATTAAAGTAAATGGTGGCGCTGTTAAATCACAATACCAGTTGTTACTAGGCACTGTGGCAGCCGGATCGACATCCAGTCCGCGAAAGTCGTTTGTATTCGGCGGGTCAGCTGGATTTGTGGGGTCCGTGTTAAACCGGTTCAGTGAATCACTGGGAACGGGATCTATTGACAAGGTCGGCAGGGTATTGGCGTCAAAGTAAGGCTGCTGTGAAAGGCTGTTGCCCATTACCGGGATTGTAAATTTCACCTGACGGATACAGAGATTCGGATTGGAATTACTGTCGTCGAAAAAGATGCCAATGTTTCGAGGATTCACGGCATTACCGGCTGTCGGCTTAACAATCTCCATGAAAACCGTTCCCTCCGCTGTGGAAGCACTCTCTCCCGCATCAAAAGTATAAGGAGCTGTCGGAGTCGTGATGGCACCAAAGATAAAATTGCCATCACAGGTGAGATTCTGATTGGGATTGGTGATGGGATCAGCAGCCGCATCGTAGTTAGTACCCAGGGTAAAAGAGGTTCCCACAATCGGATTGGCGGCGAAGTAAGCAACACCGACATTACGTGAAATTTCAGTTTCGCCGCTGCCGCTGCTCCCCCAGTTCTGAACAGCAGCCAGCGCCGCGGCATCGAGTGAGTTTTTCAGCTCAATCCGCGCCTGCCACAATGTCGCAAATTCAAGGACAACACAGAAACCTGTCAGAAACAGCGATCCCCAGAGAATCAGCCAGAGTATGGCGATCCCCCTTCGATTCTGATGTGGTCGTTGAATTGAATTGATTCGTTGCATAGGAATTGGGTCTGTCTCTTTAGTATTAAAGAATTACGGCCGTGCGTCAGCCTGCCGACATCAGAGTTCGTAGATATAGGTTGTGGATTCTTCGACAATATAATCCGCAGTGGGAAATCCAAATGTTGACAGAAAGTCAGGAATGTTATCTCCCAGTCGAACACAAACGGTCGTTCGTACGGACTCACTGGTGGTCACCCCCGTCACCACGGGCAGACTTGTGGAGGGAGGATCGCAATTACAGTTGGCAGCAGCGGGATCTGGGTCTGCGATTGTCTGCTCGGTAAAGCTGTCCACATTATGCTCCAGGATCACCCGGCAGCTTCCCTGGGGAAGTCCCCCGACCTGGAGAATCCGATCAACGCCGGTTTTTAAGGGTCCGTTTGGTCCCGTATTCAAGGCAGTTAGTCCGCCTGAGGTCGTTTCAGAAGCGATCTTCGCAGCATAACGACTCGCAAAAGCGGTCTGCTCGATGGCCGTGTAAACCAATGAAATCTGGACTACCGCCAGTGCGATCATCAGAAAGGCGGGGGCCGTCAGGATCAGTTCGAGAACGACTGCACCAGATCGACTTTGTTTCTGCTTCAATCTATAACAACTGTTTTTATGCACAGCAGGCTACCACTATCTGTATTGAACCGACAATATAAATCATTCAGCAATCTGATTGTTACAATAGTAGTTTGGCAAGCAATTTGCGTTCCCTAGTTCGTAGTCGTCTGACAACTCCTGCAGAACCACTGAGAATTCAGGCGAGACACGTAGATTAAGCGAAATCAGATGCCCGAGCACTTTTACACGAGTACCTGCCCTGCAGCCCGTGATAACCAGGCTTAGCACATGACAAGCATCTGTTTACCTTTGTTAACACCACGCCCAGGATAAAGTGCGCCAGATGAAACGCAGCGGGTCACCAACCACCAGAATGAGTCTGCAGACAAAGGTTAAGGCTACTTCTCGCCTGAAAAACCGCAGGGCATCCGTCTTACTGGAATTCATTCTCGCCTTTCCGATCATCATGATACTCTCTCTGGCGATCATCGAGTTTGGCTTTTATGCCCTGTTGCAACAGACGATTACCGTTGCCACTATCGAAGGTACCCGGAAAGCGGCTCAGGTAGGAGCAACAACCGATGCGGTCGGTGAAATCATTCAAGAATTCGTTGCCATCAACTCCTTGACCTTGGATGTTGCCCAGCAGCCGGCTGCTTCAGGAGCTGGTGATGTACTCGTCTCCATTGATGACGGCAGTGGAGCATTGACCGAAACCATTGGCAATTCAGACATTACCTGTTTTCCGGTCGGCCCGGCACCGACAATATCCGAAATTAAAGTAACCGTCTGTGTCAATTTAACCGATGCAAATGGCAAATTCCCTCTGCCCGACCTTTTGTCTACCTTTGGCTTTTCGCTTTCGGGAAAACGGCTTGAAATCAGCGCAATGACCAGCTTAGAGTAAATAGAGAGCACTTTACTCACTCCCCTTCACCAGGTCATTGTTGAGCCAGCCACTCAACCAGATTATTGAGTTTTCCCTGTCCATGAACGAGATTGCCGCCGACCTGTTCATCTGGCTGTTCAAAATCCTGGGAATCTATCTCGCACTACTGATTCTTCTGACCCTGATTTTGAATCAGTGGAAGAAACGTTCCAGGCAGAAAGCAGAAGAGCTCGAAGAGGAAGCTAAAAAACGCTGGAATCGCTCGGACCGCAGATAATCAAAGCAAAACTATTGAGCGAACGGCAAGGGGAAATTTTGCCGGATCGAACCCACACCGCCCTGAGACGCTCGGGGCCAGCGATTCGTCGCGTTATTATTATTCGTCGGCCCGCCTCGCATGACGTTATTCAGGAAGGTCTTCAGGGAGCCATCGAGCAGCGGATTCGACTTGATATCCACTATCGGATTAGAGGTCGTGCCCCGCAGTTCCACCCGGATCCAGCCACTGGTGGCATGCCCGATCAGCTGGGTAATCGCCGGTAGAGGCAGCTGCCTGCGGGTCAGCTGGGAAAACAGATCGACTTTCAGTCGACCATCGAAATGGGCTTCTCCCGCCTGGCCGTACAGGCTGATCGCATTCCCTTTCAACTCGATGTACTTCAGATGAAACGTCTGGTTCGAAACGGTGAAGTCACAAAACGCGGAATCAAAGGCCGTCTTGTCGGGTTGTGCCAGACGCACCACCTTGAAGATCTGGGCAATCGGCGGCAGCTCATAAATGGCCGCCGGACTGATCTGTAACTGTCCCTGCCCTTTCAGATCGGATTTATTGGAACCACGTCCCCAGAGCTGAATCCAGCCATTCATGACGCCCCGCAACTGGGATTGCCCCGGCATATATCGGGCCGCGTACTCTTCCAGCAGTCCCCGATGCAGTTCGATCTGCATGTTGTAAGTCGGCACTGCAGTCAGCTCAATATCCCCCATGCAGGTAATCACCCCGCGAATCGCCTTGGCGGTAATCGGTTGCTTGGCATTGATCTGTGGCAGACTGACCGACTGCATCTGCTCGCGGCGGATCTGCCGTGAGCCGACAGTCAGCTGGGTATCGTTAATTTCGAACGGCCCTTTGATCTCGGTCAGATGATAGCCCAGGATGAAAGCCGAATCGAGATCCAGGTCACCCGTCAGTTGCAGATGAGTTCCGTCCCAGGTCCCCTTCGAATGAACCTTGCCGTAAACCTTCGTTATATCAACGCCTGCTGTCACACTGTTCTCAGCCAGATAAGTATCCATCCCCCAGGCAGCGGTCACCGCAGTCCCCTGCTGCTGCGAACCACGAAACTCGATCCAGCCACTCGCCGAAATCGGCCGTTGAATATTCAGGGTATTCAATGCAGACCCCATCGCTTCCGGCAGGGCAGACTGAAAAGACCGATCTGCGGAGATATCATCGATGTTCATATTCTCCATCTTGAAACGCCAGTCCCCCTGCGGCGTAATCTCGGCAAACGCATCACCGATCCCAATCCTGGTTTCATCATGCTTTCCGGAAATCGACTTCATAACCACAACATTATTGCCGGTCCCAGGATCGACTTCGTAACTCCATTGCGCATTGAGATTGTCAATCGGATAGGGGAAGTCTTTGAGATTCAGACTACCATTCCACCATTTTGCCTGGGGAATGCTGATCTGCGCCGGCAGTCCCCGTTGCCAGGATATATCGGTCGTCAAATTCAGCTTACCGGTCGGAGACAGATCCCCCCACAGCTTCTGCAGCGAATCGGGCAGTGCCAGGCGCAGATTGGAATCACAGGTCGCATTCTGTGCAGCGACCTTCAGCTTCAGCTTCCCATCACTGTCAAAACGGTCGTAAGTTCCCTGAGCAGAGAGTTGTGCATTGCCGTGCCTCCCCTGTAACTGTGAAAAGTAAACTCGACCGGTATTACTGGAATAAGAAACCTCACCTTTCAGATCGGTCACGCGATACGGAAACATCCGATACTGGAGCGCCCCGCCCTCTTCCATTTTGGCCCGCAGATCCACCTGTATCGGCTGATTCAGAGCCGGCGCCCGCGTCAACTTGACATGGGCATTGAGTTTCCCCTGCAGTTCCAGTTCATCTAAAACAGTCTTGATTCCATCCGGACAGGCTGCCTGCAGCGAGGCATCAATGGGGACGCCATAAGATATCACATCGATATCCATCTTCGATGCCGGGCCGGGATGCTGCACATTCCCCTTGGCAGTCACGGGACGATCGCCGGCGATACCACTGAAATCCAGATTGAGAATATCCGGTTCTTCCTGCCATAACTCTCCCTTGATGTGATCGACTCGATACGGAAAATGTACCGGGACGATCGCACCATCATGGACGGTAACCTTCAGGTTCTGTATGCGCCACTTCCCGTTTCCCGGATAACTCAGATCGACATCCAGGTTAACGTTCCCACTGGGACGCAGGGTGTCGTAAGTTCGGGCCAGCCCTCCTGTCAGGCGGCTCCGCAAACGTTCATCCAGGGGCAGCTGACGTGTCTGAAAGGAGAACGTACTCTGATTCAAAGGAACCCCCGCCTGCGAAAATCGCTTGCGGAAGTAATAGTCTCCCCCGAGGGCAAAGCTGGTTTCTCCGTTGTGGGCCTGTAAATTCTGAACCTGCAGACTCTCGTTATCAACCAGAACCTTACCCACGATATTCCTCAAAGGAAACGGGAGCAGCGGATGCTTGAATTTTCCCTCGCGCAAATGCGTGAGTACCTGAAACTGCGGCGACTCTTCTCTGCGCAAGCGGGACAGGCTGAACTGGATATCCATCTGCGCGCTGATTCCCAGATCGTACATCCCCGTCGACTGACTGGGCTGCAGCTGCAATGACGGAAATGCTTTCTTCAGTCGTGATTCGAGCTCCGGAGAAATCCCGGTCGCCAACCTTACCAGGTCTGGACCGAATTCCAGCTGGCTCCACTTTCCGGAAACCGATCCCAGTTTCGAATCCAGATCCCAGTAACCGGCAATCTCCAGTTTCCCCGCCTGGGGAATCGAAGTATGGCCCTCGATTTCATAGCGGCTCGCGCCGGAAGGAATCAGACGCAGGTCCAGGTTCTGCAATGTGATGACTGTGGGAACATTCTGTGGTCCGTGTTCAAACTTGAGTGACAGACTTCCCCGCTCAATGATCAACTCGGGCAGCGGGTTATCACTCTTAATCGGTTCCGGCAGGCCTTCCCAGTTCCAGGTCCCGTCCGCCATGCGAACCAGTACCAGCTGCGGACGATTGAGCACAATCTTCTGCACATCTATCAGTTGATGCCGGGCCATTTTTTCCTGGTTCAAGGTCACGACCACTTCGGGCAGATCAATGATCGTATCCTGATGATTAACCGTCTGTATCCGGCAACCTTCGATCCGCACCCGTCGACGAAAATCAAACTGAGCCCGGTCGATATCAATCATCAGCCCCGGCACGTGGTTCTCGATTTTCTCGAGGATCCCGGCTTTGATCATGTCGTCACTGCGCATCCACAGATAGTACCCGTAGCTTCCGCCGGTAATCACTAGCGAAATCAGGATCAGCAGACACCATTGAAAGGTTTTACGAACAACCATGACACTTCAAAACCGGATCAGATCCTCGCGGATCACGATTTGATTTTCCCCTTGTTAAATCTGTCCCCTACCAGGGCAGTCACCCCGATGGCAGACAGGATATAAAGACTGTATTCCGCCGGCAGGCGATACCGGAGCGAACTGACAAACACCATGTGGATCAGCGAAAAATACAGAATCGGTCCTAACGTAATCAGTAACAGCAGCCCCTGCTGGCGCGAGATCCAGATTCCGTAAACAGCCAGCAGTAACACCGGCAGGAATACCGCCGAGACGGCAGCCATCATCCACCATGAACGAAACTGTGATGCGTTGGGCCACGGTTTCCAGTAACGCAGCAGCTTGGCTCCCATCAGTTGAATCACATGACCGGGATGCTGGCGCGCATATTCCACCGCCTGTTGTGTGTAGTACCGATTCATTTCGTACTCACTCATTTTCAGCATCACTCGATCTCGATCGAAAAAAGTCATATCACTGTCGCCGGTCGCCTGAGGATTTAAACCGTCGTACAGGCTGGGTCCCGACCAGAGTGACGTCAGCACAAAGTGTCCCGTGACCTGATAGTTACGGTACACCCAGGGCACCAGCATCACAGTAAAGCCCAGTATCAATATGGCGGCCCGTTCCAGGGCACGGGCCCGTTGCCCTTTTGCTCTCCAGATCATCAGGGCGACGATGATCGGCAGAGTTAACAGCCAGCCCGGTCGGACATAAAAAGCCGCTGCCAGGGAAACTCCCGCCAGTGCAGACCAGAGACAACCCTGCAAACGATCATGGTCTCCCCAGTTCACGTTTCCTAATTTGACCAGTACCCACAGCGAAAACAGCATCGTAACCGCGAAGACCGTTTCGCTTAAAAACAAAACACTGAACCCGGCCATGACCGGAGAGACTGCTGTCAACCCGGCGGCGATGAGCCCTGTTGTTTCATTGGTGAGTTCTTTTCCCAGTAAATAAACGAGATAACAGGCAGCCACACCGGTCAGCGCCAGGAACAGCCGCACGCGAAAATGATCTTCGCCTGCGACAGACATCGCACCGGCCAGAACCAGTGGAAATCCGGGCATCCGCAGTACACGTCTCGGAGGGGTATAAATCGAATACTCCTCACCATGCACGATCGTTTGCGCCAGTCTCCAGTAACCGTCTGCATCCCCTTCGATCACGTATGTTCGTTCAGGTTGTTGATCTAATTGACGCTGAACGTAAACCGCCAGTCCGCACCTTATCAGGGCGGATATCAGTAAAATCAATATCAATAAATACTTAGGCCGTTTTGATTCCGGCATCTTTTTCCCTGCCACTTGTGAAATGTGGGAATAGTACGATTACACGTCTATCAGGGTCAATTCCAATATAGCCGCCCTGCTAACGCGGGGGCGATTCATCTCATTTTCCCATTAGTGAAATCACATATTTCAGAGCCGGGCACTGTACAGATTCCGTAATGAAAGAAACCCGCAAAATGGAATTCCTCTCATCCAGGCTTCCCATCTTGACTCAGATCTGGTTTTCCCATAAGGTCCCCGCTCCTCTCTCTCAATTCTTGCAGTTTTGCACATATTCCACTCCTATCACTAAGCCTGTCTAACCTCGGCTGAGGGAAACTATGCGCTATTTAAAATTCTCCGTCCTCTCAGGCATCGCACTGTTCGCAGTCGGTATGTTTTTCCTTTCACAGACCATTCAGAATTTCCTGGGTTCTGATGACTCAGCGGAACAGGTCGCCAGTGAATTGGAACTGGAAGCAACGCTCTCCGAACCAGCGCCCTTCCCTGACCTGAACCTCGATTTTCCAGCCGGCGAACTCCCCGACATGGACAGCGACAAACAGGCTGATGCCCCACCCGCGCCTCTCGCAACAGCTCAGGCGAAAGCAGCACCGACCGAGGACCAACCCCCCGGAGCCTCGGAGGCTAATCAGGAAATCTTCCCCGGACTGAATATCCTGATGCTGACCCAGACCACACGAGAACAGCGCACCCGGCTACTTGAAGAACTCTTGAAGCTCGACGCGGATCTGGTCCAGCAGGTCGTCCAGAACAGTAATTCTCAGAAACCGGCGCAGGCCCATATCAGTACTGTCCAGCAGGTCGCGATGACAGGCCCTGCCACCACCAATGCCGTCTCTGCTGCCTTTGCCCAACCGGGGCAACAGACGCCACCAATGGATTCCGCGGTACTCATTCAAAAAGACACTCCCACACAGATCATTGCCAGCTATCGTGGCGTCACTCTGAAAACCCAGGGAAAACCACTCCAGAGCGGCAGACTCCATCAGAAAATTCAGGTCGTCCCCCAGCATGCAAATCTGCTGTTCTCCTCAACCGTCTTAAGTCAAAACCTGGTTGCCCTGGATCTGCCGGCTGAACTTCCCCCGCCCGAAACCAGCGCCGCCACACCAGTAATCAAACTGGGCCAGATGGGAGAATTCCAACCAGCAGAAATCATTAAGCTCACAGGCGCCGGACTGGTGGTCGGATTGAATGGAACCGGCGATCAGAACATTCCCCCTGAAGCCATCCGGGCCTTAAAATCATCGATTGCAGCGATGAAGATTAACCTGCAGGATATTAAATCCCCCCTGCAGGCCGGCAATATCGCCAATGTCTCCATCACGGTTTACATCCCCAGCCAGGGAGTCCAGCCCGGACAACAGGTGGAATGTTATGTCAACGCGAACCAGCCGGAAGTCAATTTAACCGGTGGCTACCTGCTGCCGACAGCGGTCGCCGTAGAGGGTTCTAATCAGAAAAAGGTCGACGCGCTGATTGTCGGTCCGGTCCGTACCGATCGCAGCCGGAACCAGGCACAGGGATTAATCGAAAATGGAGCCCAGATCCGTTCTGCCATCACTCCCCGTCTGGTCACCGGACAGGGCATTCCGCATCTGAAATTCTTCCTGAACGCCTCGCTGTATGATCCCCAGACCGCTCGGCTGGTCGTGCAACAGATCAATCGCTTCCTGGCTGCCAATATGGTCAATACTTCGAAAGCCATGCTGCAGTCCTCGGGGCTCGTCATGATTTCACTGCCTGATGCGAATCCTAACTATGCTCAGCAGCTGGCAACACAGTTGTTGAATGTCGAGATCCCCCAGCAGTCCCCCGGCAGTTCTGACCAGCGGCCGGAAGTCATCATTGATACAGCATCTGCCCGTATCGAGACACGCGGTACCGTCCTCCTGCAGCCGGCACGGCTTCAGTTTCCGGACCTGATGCTGGAAATTTCTCCAGGCTCTCGAGGCGGCGCCACTCGTCTGGATGATCTGCTGGCACTCTGCCAGCAGTTACAGTTACCACGCCAGCAACAGGTGACCCTGGTGAGAACACTTCAGCAACAGGCAAAAATCCAGGCGAACTATCACGAGCAATAAGAAGTCCCTTGTCTCTACTGGTTCGTACTGAGAAAATAGAGGGAGCAGACCACCAGCGGGGCTGGTCTGCACGCCCCGGTTCAGATCCGGCCGTCATTCAGAAATGAACCTCAGCCCTCATGCTTGCCGACCTCTCAGCGTCCGAACTACTCTCACTCTTCTATTTCAGCACCCCGGTTGTGTTGCTGGCATTGCTCTGGAGCTGGGAAAGCTGGGCTGCCTTCAAACCATTCCGGGGAGAAAGCCGTTATCGGCACGCCTTTTACAACCTCTCTCTGGCAGTATTGAATTCTCTGCTACTCGGGCTGCTGTTTGGCTCGATCGTAGAGGCAACCTCGGCCTGGACGATGCAGCATCAATGGGGGCTGCTCCACCAGGTGCCGCTCTCTCCCTTCTGGCAGACTTTGTGCGCGATTCTGCTCCTGGATGCCTGGATGTTCTGCTGGCACTGGATGAATCACCGCATCCCGGTTCTCTGGCGGTTTCATCGCATGCACCACAGCGATCCTGCTATGGACGTCTCCACTGCCACCCGCTTCCACTGGGGTGAACTGGGAATTTCCACTCTCCTGCGTCTGCTATTAATTCCGCTGCTGGGTCTGCAGTCCTGGCAACTCGTCCTGTATGGCATTCTGGTTTTCCTCTCCACGCAACTGCACCATGCGAACATTTCGCTGGGACGGGCAGACCGTTTCTACCGCTGGCTGTTTGTCTCTCCGGACATGCATAAAATTCACCACTCGCGGCTGCCGCAGGAAACAAACTCGAATTATTCCACCATCTTCTCCCTCTGGGATCGACTGGCCCGCACGTACCGTATGCGCCTGGACCTGAAGACCATCGACTTCGGTTTACCCCACTTTGATCAGCCCCAGTGGCAGACTCTGCTCGGCATGTGGAAGACACCTTTCAGCAGGCCGCCGGTCCTTCCGGGCGAGCAGGGTCCAGAGGCGGAAACAATTGACTAATCGGTAAATTCGGTGTCAAATCACCTGTCTTCCTCCTCAGATAGTTTCCCTCGATTCTGGGATTATCAAAAATGCCTCTAGGCAAAGAGATCCAGGCAGGGTATACTGTTGCGTGACTTCAAGGTGTTTTTCTCGATCGAACTGAGGGAACAACCATGTCACCCTGGTCAGAACAAAGCGAGTAACGATCTACAGAAATAGATTCGTTTTCTGACCTGTGAGGGTCTTAATACAGAGCTGGAACCTCTCGTAACCCTCTCTACTGTGCGAGTTTACCTGTTGCACACTCCTGCTGCCAACCTCGGTTGTGTTGACCGCTGTCGAAAGCTGCCGCGTCGTTGTGGACGCATTGAATTCCGTGATTTTCTTGTTTGTCCGGAGTTCCCACAGAAGCGACGTTTGCTTTTGGTACCGCTGGTCCCAACCCGCCTAACCTGAGCGAAACTGGAAGAGCCAGGTATTTTCCTCCGCTCTCCAGCAAGTCCCGTCGATTTGCACTGTCGCCGACCGGTTCAGCTGATCTCCTCTCACGGAACATCAACTGCAGCCCCTGAAAATACATTAGGTCTAAATAGACTAAAACAGGCCCTGCCCTTGACTGAATACTGCCAACCACAGATTCACTTGCACAACACACCGACGGGCCTGCAACAATTCCCTAAGGAAAACCATTGAAAACATTCAAAGAGATTGAACTGATCGCACCAGTCCAACGAGCACTGGTCGAAGAAAATTACGAGACCCCGACTCCTATCCAGGCACAAACCATCCCCTCCGCACTAGAAGGACATGATATTCTGGGATGTGCGCAGACAGGAACCGGAAAAACAGCTGCTCTGGCATTACCCATCCTCAATCACCTGGGAAAAAACAATCGCAAAGCGAAGCCACAACGTCCCCTGGCACTGGTCCTGGCCCCCACACGGGAACTGGCCATTCAGATCGGCGACAGTTTCGACGCTTATGGCAGACACCTCAAACTGCGTCAGTTGCTGATCTACGGCGGTGTCAGCCAGAAAAATCAGGTGAAAGGCCTGAGTCGTGGCGCCCACATCGTGGTTGCCACACCGGGACGCCTGCTGGACCTGATGAACCAGGGTGAAATCCATCTGGATCAGCTGGAAGTCTTTGTCCTCGACGAAGCCGATCGCATGCTCGATATGGGCTTTCTGCCGGATCTGAAAAAGATCATCAGCCAATTGCCGGAGAAACGACAGTCACTGTTCTTCTCAGCGACCCTGGCCCCCAAAATTAAGGAACTGGCCCAACGCCTCCTGAAAAACCCGGTCAGTGTAAATGTGACTCCGAAACAGAGGAGCGTCAAGAAAATCCAGCAGCAGCTGATATATGTGGAACGGAATGGAAAGCAGACCCTGCTGCGAAACATTCTGGCCGACTCTGCCGTGGATCGAGCACTGGTCTTTATGCGAACCAAGCGTACTGCCAACATGCTGTCAAAACGACTCACACAGACCGGCGTTCAAGCAGCTGCCATCCATGGGAATAAATCTCAGTCGGCACGTCAGCAGGCACTCGAGGCATTCCGCAACCGCAAAATCCAGGTGCTCGTCGCGACCGATGTCGCCGCCCGGGGAATCGATATCGAAGGTATCACTCACGTGATCAACTACGATCTCCCGGTTGAACCCGAAGCCTACGTGCATCGCATCGGCCGCACCGGACGTGCAGGGGCTGAAGGAATTGCCATCTCCTTCTGCAGCGACAGCGAACGAGGCGAACTGCGGGCCATCGAGAAACTGATCGGCCACAAAGTTCCCGTTTCCAAAGAACACCGGGCTCCTCGCGCACAGAAGAAGAAAGGCGACGCCCTGCCAGAACCGACTCCCCGACAGAGGAGCAAAGGCAAAAACAGACAGACTGTGGAGGGAACAGAAACGGCTTCGCGCAACCGCTTTCGACGCAAGAAATCAGCGAAGTCAGCAGCGAGTAAACTACAACAGGAACCTAAACGCACCAAGTGGCGTCGTCTGAAGCCACGTGCCAGTCAATCAAGCTGAAATACACCCTGATACAGATACAAAGATACCTGGTCCCGTTGGACCAGAATACGGAATTACAACAGGCCCGTCAGAGACTCTGACGACCGCCTGAATCAATGCGAACACTCTTGCAGTCTGGGGACGCGAATGTTTCACCTCACCTGGCCTGTAACATTTTTTAAAAGTACTGGATGAATATCATGTCAGAAGGAACCATCAAACGGCTCACAGACAAAGGCTTTGGCTTTATTGAAGACGGAAGTGGAAAAGATGTCTTCTTCCACAGTTCTGCACTGTCAGAAGCCCGTTACGATGAACTCACCGAAGGTCAAAAAGTCTCGTTCAATATTGGACAGGGACCTAAAGGTCCTCGCGCTGAAAACGTACGCGTAATCTGATGCGTGCTTAAGACTGAGTCGGAAGCCTCAATCAAATGACAAACAGCACCACCGGCATTTCGCCAGTGGTGCTGTTTTTTTGTCACGAATATCACTGAATGCTCAGAGCAAGGGAGCTTAAAACTCGCCTAATACCTGACCATCCTTTTTATTTCCGAGGTTCTGGAACGTCCCGCGGTCAATGTTGGAAGAGATGAACCGCACGGCACCATCGGCCAGCAGGGCATGTACGCCACCCACATGATAGCTGCGGGCAAAGTTATACTTTGTCCCGGTATTCACGACGCAAGGCGAAAGCGGGAAGGTGGTTGACTTACAGGCATAGTTCTGGTCGGCAACCGGGGTATTGGGGGTCTCGCGAGTTGTGAAAGTCATCTCACCATGAGCACCACCGATTCCGTAACATCCCGGGCAACCCCAGTAGGTAGTCGAAGCGGTGTTTCCGCGAATGATAATCTCCGAAACCATAATCGTATTCGAAGAGCCATCCTTCAGGTCACGAATCTTAGTATTCGAGTTATCAGCGAAGACTCCATTCAGATTGGCCCCCGTTGTCGTCGCTTCATTGCCTGCGCAACCGATATAACTCCCCTGCGAACGGCCCAAAGAATCGGCATTTCCCGGAGTGGAAGGATCCGAGGGGCACAGATAGACCGGTACCACGGCTTTATAAATTTCCGGATCCGTCACCAGATGGACGTGGCTTGCCGTATTGGCGGAGTACTTATTGTATAACGGAGCCTGGTCTACAAAGGGCAGAATCTGATGTGCCCAGGTATCACGCCAGTGATAAGTGCCGTAAGGAGCAGATGAATTGTAGTTTCCGGACCTGACTTCCATATGACCGTAAGGAAACAGGCGATGCGTATCGTGATAGTTGTGCAGTGCGATACCGATCTGCTTCAGATTATTCTTACAGGTCGACCGGCGGGCCGCTTCACGTGCCTGTTGCACAGCGGGCAACAGCAGTGCGATGAGGATCGCAATAATAGCAATCACAACCAACAACTCAATGAGGGTAAATCCTCGCTTGGTAGACACAGACATTCCAACTCCTGTAACTCGGTAGGACAAGACAGTTCAATAACAACTGGATTGATAAATCGGTAAGTGAGTCTGCCTGGCAGGATGTCTGGAGTAGACTTCGGCAGGGTGGGCGCGCTTACTCAAAACTTACATTTGTTAAGTATTTCTCACAAGTGAGGCTTTGACAAGCTCAGTCCAGCATGGATGCTGCCGGAATTCAAAAATCTTCTGTACACTTCAAGCGTGAATGGTGTCTCTACTTCAGTTCTTATCTGAGATCACTGTTTGATTTCAGTCACCCTGAGACAACAGTCCACCGGACAGACATCATGGTTCGGCCCCAATGTCCCCAAGGCGGGCCGCTCATCTGTACCGCTGATGCGTTCTTCGATTAATTCGCGAATCATTGTGATGAAGCGGGGATGGACTCCCACGGTCTTTGCTCGGGCAACATTGATGCCAACTTCACTGCCGACCTGTTTCGCCTCTGTGTCCAGGTCGAACAGCACCTCCATGTGGTCGGAAACGAATCCGATTGGAATAATGACGACATCCTGAACCTCTCCCTGCAGCCCCAGCTCGGTGATAAAATCACAGATATCGGGTTCCAGCCAGGGTTGATGTGGCGGACCGCTGCGGCTCTGGTATACCAGGTGCCAGGGGTGCGTTCCCAATCGTTCACTCACCAGCTGAGCAGCGTCTTTCAGCTGGGTTTCATAGCGACAGCCCGCAGCCATCGCCAGGGGAATACTGTGCGCAGAAAACAGTATTGTCGCCTGTTCCCGGCGTTCTTCCGGAATCTCGGCCAGTGCTTCCCGGGCGCGATCAACGGTAGCCTCGATAAATCCGGGATGATTAAAGAACATCCGCAGCTTATCGACTTCGGGCGCCCCATCCCCAACCGCTTCCTGAGCCCGCTGGATATCTTCCCGGTACTGCCGACAACCCGAATACGAGCTGAATGCCGAGGTGAAAAAGCCCAGAGCCCGCTGAATGCCATCCTGTTTCATCTGTGCCAGCGTATCCGTCAGTAGGGGATGCCAGTTCCGGTTTCCCCAGTAGATGGGGAGTTGTGGCCCGTTCGCAGCCAGTTCCTCTTCGAGTGCCGCGATCAGGGCCCGGTTCTGCCCGTTGATCGGACTCACTCCACCGAACTGCTGGTAATGCTCCGCGACCTCCAGCATCCGCTCCCGGGGGACATTCTTGCCCCTGAGCACATTTTCCAGAAAGGGAATCACATCGTCAGGCCCTTCCGGCCCCCCGAAGGAAACTACCAGAATCGCGTCATATTCGTTATTCATTCAGGATGTCTCTACTTGTCTGGTTGGCAAAGCCTGCATCGGTCGCTGCTGAACCGATGGTCTGTCTTTCCTGCTATCCATCTCATCATAGCAACTTCTCTCCGTTGTAGTCAGCCTGCATCAGATGACTACTCCCGTTCCCACAAGAATTGTCTCGCTGCTCCGTGTTTTCGCCCGTTTTCCAGTCCATTCCGTAGTCCCCAGCATGCCGCTTCCTGATTTTCATCCTGCTGAACACCCTGTTGCTTTTTGGCAACAAAATTGCGCATCACTCAGGAGTGGTCTGCCCATTGTTTCGATTCTACCGGATAGTTGATCAACTGTGGGTAGCAGCCTGAGTATTTCCCTGCTGCCACTGAAAATTACCCGTTCTAGATCAACTTCGATGGATATATATAAGCATACCCGCCGCGTATCACAAACTGTCCACAACCATTACAGGCACTCCTGGATGAACTCACCCTCTGTTCTCAGCGCGGTGGAACCGGTCGAAGTATGCACGGCATCTGATTCGTCGCGGTCCTCAGCCCCCCGTTTTTACTATATGGACTCCATGCGATCCATCCTGATGATGCTGGGAGTCGTCCTGCATGGGGCATTGATTTACTCTGCCACGGATCACTGGATCGTCTCCGATTCCCATAACTCGATCTTCTTTTCGCTGCTCGATTCGGTCATACACGTATTCCGGATGCCGACGTTCTTCATCATTGCCGGCTTTTTCTCGATGATGAGCCTGCAGAAATACGGCATTAAAGTCTTTACCCAGGTCCGGCTCGTTCGCATTGTCGTCCCCCTGTTAAGCACAGCGTTGATCGTCAATACGCTGGAGCTTTATTTCCGCACGACCGTACTGCACCACGAGCCGATGTCGTTGGGGCACTTCCTGACACGGGTCCTGCCCCAACTCTGGTTGAGTGGGCAGTGGGTCTCACATCTCTGGTTCCTGCTGACGCTCCTGCAGTTCTTCGCAGTTGGGATCAGCCTGTTTTTGATCGGCGGCTACCTGCCGAAATGGACGCAGATGCGTCCGCTGGTCGCTGGTATTCGTAAAAACTGTTATTTCCTGCTGCTGATCCCCTGTGCCGATCTCCTGTGGAACGTTGCTGCCAAAATCGCTCCGAATATCTTTCACGGCTCCCTCTGCTGTGGCCTGTTGAATCTGGAAGACTTCATCACCTTCCTCCCCTACTTTCTGCTGGGACTCTGGTTATTCAAGGACAAAACGCTCCAGGACGAATTCCATCGTATCGCCCGCTGGGAGTGGGGCATGCTGCCTCTGGCGGTCCTCGTGTATTACCTGGAAGAGAATGCCCATGGTTTTAATACAGAAAGCCTGCTCCGCATCTATTCCTTCGGCGTCATATGTGCCCTCGCCAGTCATATCTGTTACGTTCTGTTTTATCGATTCATGAACCGGGACTCGCGTGTTTTCCGCTATCTCTCAGATGCTTCCTATTCAATTTATCTGTTCCACCATATCTGCGTGGTGATCTTTGGGTATCTGTTGCTCAGTTCCACGATTGCCATCAGTTACAAATTTCTGGCAGTAGAAATCGCCACGTTTGCGGTCACACTCTCTCTGCACCATTTTCTGATTTTAAGGATCCCGGTCCTGCGGTTTCTGTTTAATGGAAAAAGGACTGCCCGCTCCTGAAACAGGTTTCACCCTGTCCCTGCCCGGTCGGATTGCCTAAAATGAATTCAGTCGCTTAGAATATGACAGACTGCTTTCATTCAGGCACTTTCGTAAAGGGATTTTACTCCAATGACGTTCTCACAACTGCCTCAGCTGGCACTGGTTGTCTTATCGATCGCTACCCTCTTCACACTGCTCACCGCCTGTGAAAATTCCATCTCCAAAGAAGACCGCCCCGTAGCGATCGCCGAAGAACAGCCCGAATCGGAAGTAAAAATGGTCGCCCACGAAGCAGATGACGGTCTGGAAGTCGTTACCCTCGGCTCAGGCTGCTTCTGGTGTACCGAGGCGGTTTTCCGCGAACTCAAAGGGGTCAAGTCTGCCGTCTCCGGCTATTCGGGAGGCGCGGTCCCCAACCCGACTTACAAAGCCGTATGTACCGGCACCACCGGTCACGCAGAGGTCATTCAGGTCACCTTTGATCCTGAAGTGATCCCCTTCACTGATATCCTCAAAGTCTTCTGGGAAACACACGACCCGACCACGCTCAACCGTCAGGGAGCAGACGTGGGAACGCAGTATCGCTCCGCTGTCTTCTATCACAATGAGAAGCAGAAAGAAGAAGCAACCGCTTACAAGAAACAACTCGATGAATCAGGACAATTCAAAAGTCCCATCGTCACTGAAATCACCGAGTTCCAGAAATTCTATCCCGCGGAAGACTACCATCAGGACTATTTCAAACTGAATCCCAACCAGCAGTACTGCCAGTTCGTGATCCGTCCCAAACTGGAAAAGTTCCGCAGCAAGTTCAGCGAGAAACTGAAATCCGAAGAGAACACCAAAGAGAAGTCAGAATAAGTCACTCTGACAATGAGACGACATGACGTCTCAGGCCTTTGATCCACTCTTCACACTTTCAGAGGGAATCCCCGCCAGGGCTTCCTGCTTACCCGGAGTGGGCAGGGACGGATTGTCCTGGAATTCGGGATCCGGAGCTTCTCCACTGGAGAACCGGTCACGAAACCAGCCGGCCACCTGATGACTCAGTTTGAGTACATTCGCAATCGGCGAAGTGGGCGAGTAGTACACGTAGCGATAGACATTGTCCATCGAGGTGTACCAGTACTTCTTGGCACCGACTGCCCCATAACCCATATCCATCACCTGGTCACCGCGGTCCATACTGTCGTGCAACAGGCGTCCGATCAGCAGACGCCCCAGGCCGTTGCTGGAAAGTTCGGAATCGTAACCCATCCGAATTCCATCAAGATACCCGTTGAGATGATAATTATAACAGAACGCAGCAGGTTTACCGGAAAGGTAAATCAGATTCAGGTCGACTGCTCCCGCCCGGATCGCACTCGCATACGAATCGCGAAAGAACTGTGATACCTTTTCATGCGTGATCGTCGTTCCGCTGGTAGATGACCCCTGCCAGCTCTTAAGCGCGATCTGTTCGCACTGTTCGTACAAATCCCAGCGCGGATCTGCCTCTCCCCGGGCTTCTCCCCCCGGACGGTAACGAAAAAATTCGATATCTCCATCCTCGGGCACCTTACGCTCAGCACGCAGATAGGTCTGTCGCGCCTTCTTGGGACGTGACTTGAGGTAGTCATCCCAGCTCTGATTCAGATCGATGAACATCGTCTGGTTCCAGAGAAACTTTTCAAATACCAGACCATTGGTTGCCAGTGCCCGTTCCGTCGCTCCCCGATCGAAACTGTCACTGTCCACACAGCGAAGATCAATCATGTCCCAGTCGCGCCGCGACTCAAGCAGGTATTGTAAAGCTGTGGTGAGTGTCTGCTCAGGACAGGCGGTAGATGGACCGTAAATGCTACCCCAGTCATCAAAAGGATATGTCACGATGCGACAGGTTCCGAATTTGGATTTGATCCGGCGGGTACACAACGGCACAATACCCGTTACCTCTCCCTCGTCACGAATCACGAGCACGCGTAATTTCTGATCTTCGGCAAAGTGGGTCCAGTAGTCCCGCAGCCATTCCAGCGAACGATAAAATGAACCACCCGGTGTGACTGATAACAGACGCGTCCAGTCCTGGTGATAGTCCAGTAATGCATCAATCTCATTCAGCTCGATCACATCCGACATGAATTTTCGGCCCTACAATTTCTCTCCGCTTCACTCTGCACTGGCGGTTGAGCCTTCTTCCCTGATCGCAGTTTCGTGCGGGAAACACCTCAATTTGAGTCAGCAGAAACTGTCCCCCGTTCCGAGCAGCGGGCAGCTTCCACACACGCTATGAACTTAGCCCACGTACAGTGCCCGACGAAAAAAATCAGATCTGAGAAACTGGAAACTCGCAGGAGAGCCGAGTTGACAGTCAGGTTATATCGGTTCTGAGAATGAAAAAGCCATCCGCAACTTTTACGACATTTTGATCATGTTAGCACAGTTAGCATGTACGATGCATGATCGCCTGAAATATGCGGTAAAACACTGTAGAGCAAATGCTGCAACAGCCCTCGATATGGAGGGATTCATCTGCTGTTCGCTGAAAGCAAGCCACTCAGCACACTGTCGACTCACAGCAGATCGTCAAGATTGTTGCACAGGTTTGAGAACCGGAGGTGAGTCGTTGCCGGCCTCACTCTTTCTTCTTATCTGCCGACATCGCCTCGACCAGCAGTCGATTTCGCTGGTCTGCTTTATATTCATTGACCACCATGATGGCATGAATCATTCCCGGCAGCCAGAACAGCAGGGTCAGTATGACGTTCAAGAGAAACTGGAAAGGCTTCCCCGCCAGCAGCACGGCCAGGGGTGGAATCACAACTGCCAGAAAATACATCTCACTCTCCAGTCTCACGAGTGCCCGAAGGACAGACTCCTGATTCACGAAATTTTAGAGACACAACCTTCTCACCAGAAAGCGAGAAAAAATAGGGCCGACAGGACTCGAAGCGCTCCGCCGAACCACAGTAAAGATAGTAGGTTACAAGATTCCTGAAATCAAGGCGGTGCGGAATCGGATGCAGTCGGAAACTTTGTACCGAGACTGAAAGACCGCGGACCGTTTCCAAGCGTCTGTTCAATCGGCTTATCGACCCGTTCTGTAGATTGGGAACGACGCTGGTTGCTTTAGCTTAGAAGGTCGGGGCACTATGGGGTTTGAAGCGTCGGAGGAATACTGCGAAATTGCTGCAAGTAGAATTTAAGCAGCCCAGCGGGCGATCTGCTTAAATTCAAGGGCCAGCTATAAAGCGAATCGCAAAGCTAAAAACAGACAGTGCCAATATGAAAACAGAACATTTGTGTTTTACAGATAATCAAACATGACAGGACTATACAAACAAATTAATGCATGTATACTATGAATCATATGTATCTCATTGGTTTTGGCAGCATTATTTTGTCTTTTGAAGTCACATTCTCCCTGGGAACTTCCTTAGTACTTTCAGTAATCATCTTTGATGAATGTTTCATTGCTTAAAGTTCGTCTCGAAACAATTTCAATCAAAGCGATTTTTTCTAACTGAGTCACACGCTGGAAAATATGACCTCAAGAACGAAAAACATGCAAACAGGGGCCATTTCTGTCAGCGAATTGGGATAAAAACACTCCCTCTTTCTGAAATGATGATTCAGAATTCGCGTGTCTTTAAAGTTTTTATTTAGGAAAGAGTTTGAGATGAATACGAAACATGTACTTTATGCATCGCTATTTGTCACTTTTGTCCAACTAGCCAATATTCAAAGTGCTCTCGCACAATATTACTTTGAACGAGATCCAGCGAGTTACGTGCTAGTAATGGACACAATGAACGCAAGTGTTACGATGTCGAATCCAATACATGTGGATCAAGGTTACTTCAGTAATGACTTTAGTGACTACAATTCTCTCTCTTCAAATTCAGGAATTCAACCTGCGATCGCTTCATCAACAACCTCAGAAAGCGCATCCCATATTGAAGTAGGCTTTATTCAAGCGTCTTCCAATACACAAATGACGTTTAACCCTGACTTAGTAGCCAATGGTCAGGTTTCTGCCCTTGCTATCAGTACAGTGATCGGCGCAATGGATACTGGGCCTTATAATTGTAATTATGTTAGACTTCGTACTCACTTTAGTGAGACAAGCGCATTGTCTTGGGGTAAGTTCACACTAAAAAATTCGCAAACTAATGCACCTCCAACACAAGTTAAATTAAAAATCAAACAGAGTTCTTCATTCGCATCGGATCCTGATTTTGCTTGGTATCCTGTACACAGTTTTTCGATTTATAAAAACGGATCATCGACACCATTATTATCGTCTTCTACCGCAGGAGAAGTGACATTTATAGATCCAGCCGCAAATCATGGTGACTATTACACTATTATCGGTGAAGTGACTGCATTTGGGGGGGCAGTGATACAGAGAAATTCACCACCGCCCTTTTCAATGCTCCTTTTTGGCGGTAGCTTAGAGGTAACTGGTGAAGCCGAAGTTTCAGTTGTTCCTTAATCATGTTTGAAGAGAATCTATTCTATTCAAAAGAATCGATTTTTATGCAGGAAGCAATTCACTTGATGGTGAATTGCTTCCTTTCATATGTGCTGTGTATAACCATCAAGAGTAAAAGCGAAACCTGAAAAGCTGTGCAATTCAAATACTTAATACCTGCGCTGTTCAAAGAGTAATCGAACAGCTGTAATTGAGCTAGTTCATCTGAGTTAAGTGATCCCCACTCCTGCTGACAGGATGTGGCCGCGTGCAACCCGCTGAAGGTGTTCGCGATTGTTTTTTTAATCCGCAATTTCTTTTCCGTAGTGAATCCGAGTTGTCACTCAAGGGACGATTAAATGTCTCAACGAATGCGCAGAATATTTAATAATCAACTTGTTATTTATGATCACAACTTCAAACTGAGAAATAAAAGAGCAAGGTTCATCAAAACTACAACAATGCGGCTAGGGAAAAGAAAGGTGGTTAGGATGAATACCACATTTACGAACCCCGCATGCGATTGTGCTTCCGAAAACGTCTCTGGAAGCGGCTTCGAATCCCCCAGCTGATCAACAACTACAGTTGATCAGCTGGCACAAAAGGCAGCTAACTGGGCATCCCGGGAGCCAGTGCAACCCCCTCCCATCGGTAACCCGAATCCTGATGAAGTCCTACGCGTTGACGCCCCCGTCACAACTGGCCGGTTTACCTGGTCAACGTGCATGAGGACTGGGAGCCGAATTCCTGGCGGTCCGTTCCGCCACATATTTCGATTTACAAGAAAGCCAAGACAGCTGCAGAGATTGCCACCATTCTCAACCAGGAGTACCTTGAACACAGCAAGGATGATCTAATCTCTCACTGGTACATTCGCGTTAGCGTAAACAGCAGGTATATCAACCTCAGCATGGCTCTACCGACCCGCTGGAAGCCTGAGAACGAATTCGACTTACCCCTGGCCTTCATTCGTATCGACGTTCCACGCCACCTGTGCCAGCAGATAGTCAGCGATTTGAATTACCAACTTGATCAGTGCGGGCTGGGCTCACGAACTGACCCAAACAATTCCAGAATCTGCGATCCAGCAGGGAGACTGAATTGGTTGACCAATTCCCGATTCAGACAGTTGTTTCCTGGCTGGGAAATTCGCCACAAATGGCAATGCAAAGTTATCTGCAGGTGAGAGAAACCGACTTCGAAAAAGCGGTGCAGAATCCGGTGCAGTACTCGTCGGATTTTGATGGTAAGGGCTCGCAAGCGAGTAATTCAACCAATGACCAATCTCACGGTGAATCAGGAGATTGAGAGCCCATACGAAGCAATTCTGAACAAAAAATAGGGCCGACAGGACTCGAACCTGTAACCAACAAATTATGAGTTTGCTGCTCTAACCGATTGAGCTACGGCCCCGAATTTGGTTTCTGACTTAGATTGGATCGTGCAGTTCAGCAGGGACATCAAACCTGAAATCGGCCAATGCATACCTGTGAACCGGGTGGCTGATAGCTTACTGGAGACTCCGATGAGTGTCAAAGCAACAGGCTGCGAAACACACGATCCTGTCTCACTTTCGGTCAAATGAGCCTCTCTGTTGATCTCTGACACCAGAGCGGGTAAACAGGATCGTAGCACAATCGACTTTTTTGAGATTTCCTCAGCCACTTCCGGGAGGCACGATTCGAATGGTTCAACGCACTTTGATCCCTGTTTTGAGTCTCTATCTGCTGCCTGGCCTGCTTCTGCTGTCCCTCGGTCTCACGACCACCCGGGCGGAAAAAGCCACTCCGTCTGCTCCCATCCGCGTCGGTACGGTCAAAGGAGGACACGTCCACCCTGCCCTCTGCCGCGCTGCCAACGGGGATCTGCTCGCCGTCTATAACGAAGATGGCGGCGGGGGAAAAGAACTACTCCTCTCCCGCTCGACCGATGGTGGGGTGACCTGGTCTACCAGTCGACCGATCCCCGTCATTAAAGACTGCTCCATCTATCCCGGTTCGCTGACCACTCTCCGCAGTGGCGAAATCGTTGTGCACTGGTCCTGCTATCGCATCGATGGTGAACGCCGCTGGCGGGTGCCTCAGTTCTGCACCTCACGCGATCATGGCGTCACCTGGTCCCCCGTCACCGAAATCCCCCTCGAAGACTACACCAACTATACCTGTTTGCGTCATCCGATTCTCGAACTCGACAGCAACCACTGGGTCTGCCCCTTCTATGATCGAACCGTGATCTACGACCGAACCTCCAGTTCCGTCACTCCCTTCGGCGACGGACGCAACCACGGCATGGTCCCCCTGGTCAGAACCGCGACAGGCACCCTCATCAGCGGAGCCCCGCAAAGCGAAGCCGCCGTACCGGTGGGCAAGCCGGGCCAGATGGTTTACGGCCTCCGCTCGACCGATCAGGGACAAAGCTGGCTGGCAATGCACAACCTCCCCTATTTCGGTGTTGCGGGCTACGACCTGAATGTTCTGAAATCGGGTGACGTCGTGCTTACTTCCATTCTGTACGGCGTTGGCCGCGATGACGAATGGGCTTACGAACTGACGCTCTCTCACGATGAGGGAAAATCCTGGGACACTGCGAACTCAGTTATCATTTATAATCCGGGGCGCCCCATCAAAGGTCGGGGCTGGCCCCGCACCGTGCAGATCGACGACCAGACGCTGGGGACACTGTTTTATGACCTCGATCCCAGGCAGCCGAATGGCCCCGGCGTCTTCTTCGTGCGCACGCCCCTGTCGGCCCTTCAGTCAGACAAACACTAGTTGCTTTGAAGCGCGATCTGACTCTTCCGCCAGGCAGCGCCATACAGGGCAAAGCCCAGCTGCACCGGTTCCGCCGCCTGTCTAAGTGCCGCAGTCAACTCTGGATCAAAGGGAGAAACACCACGCTGCCGCAACAAACTCGCGGCCTGTAGAATCACCGCCCGATCATATTTTGCCAGGCTCTTAAGTAACTCGGGCAAATTCTCTTCCTGCTGTTTCACCAGTCGTTCGGCATACACGACTGCCGGCGTACGCTGACCGTCGCCGTCCGCGTCAATCCAGACCGCCCCGGTCGAACCCACAACCTGCGACTTAAACTCCGGAGATTCCGGCTGATATGGCTGCGCCATCGGCCAGTAAGGAGCAGACACACCCGGTCCCGTCGCAATCGCCACCAGGTGACAGTCCTCGGAACGCGGCTCCAGTTTCCAGGTCCCCTGCCACTTTACGCCTCCCCCTGGCTTTGATGTAATCTCTTCGCTGCGGATGAGCTCTCCGTTCGCATACAGGTCGATTCGCTCCGCACTCACCCACGCCGGACCGGAGACTGTCAGCGAGACTTCCAGGTCTTTCGACGCAGGTACCAGTTCCCCGGGGCCATAGCGGCCATTGACCTTGATCCGCGTGAACAGCCCATAGGACAACAGTACTTTACCATCCACGAAATTCTGAATCGTCCGGGCGGCATCAATTTTCCCTGGATCCTCATCGTCCGCCTGAATGTAAGTCCGCGACTGCCCCACAATATACCGGCTCACATCGTGCGAATCGCTACACCCCACGGGCGTCAACATCACACCCCGGTTCAGTTCGCCGAACCAGTCGCGATACAGCTGTAGCACA
The DNA here is from genome assembly GCF_008329715.1 of Gimesia chilikensis. Taxonomy (GTDB): domain Bacteria; phylum Planctomycetota; class Planctomycetia; order Planctomycetales; family Planctomycetaceae; genus Gimesia; species Gimesia chilikensis. The sequence continues at coordinate 41,602 of NZ_VTSR01000013.1, forward strand.
TCGGTCTGAGTTGCTCCCGAGTTGATGATCTCCATCGCATTCGCCCGGAGTTGCCAGTTCTTCAGACTTTCCCCCGTCAGACCAATATGGTTCTGCGGTCCGAAAGGTCGGTAATTGGAATGAATGTCGCGGGCGTGATTCAGAATTACCGCCTTCACGTTCGGCGTACCATAGATGCTCTTGAAAATCGCCTCCCAGCTCATCAGCTTATAATCAGGGATTGGTCCCCCCTCCTGCACGGAAAAGACATTGAAGTGTCCCAGCTTGGTCGTCACTTCATTGCCAATGACCGGCGTAAAATATTTCCGGACGTGCAGCTTGCGGGCCAGCGGATCGTAGTTGATCTGCTTGTTATGATCGGTGGCGATAGGAAACTCAATCTGCTCTCCGGCCAGCGTGATCATTCGCTCTTCCATCGAACAGTCGCCATGCCCGGAATGGGTAAACGTATGGATGTGCGTATCACAGCTGACATAGCCGCTCGTATCGACTTCGCGGTCGATCTTGAGGTTGACCTGTTTTGTTTCCCCCGCCTTGAGTTTGATTTGCTGCTCCGCCACACCATATTCAAATCCGCGACCGGCATAAATCGTATAGGTGCCCGCCGGCAGCTGGAACTGTGCCTTCCCCGTACTGGTATAAATCACACCAGTCCGCACCGCCTGTTCCGCATTCGACTCTGCCGACGTCGCCACCAGCGTTCCTGCTGGGTCAACAATGGTCAGCCGACTGGGCACGGGGTTGTTACTGTCCCCCTCAACGACACTCACAGAGACTGTGGCCCCTGACAGCACCCTGGATCGGTCTTCAGGAAACAGAACAATCTCACCCACGCGAATATCATCAGGTGTCAGTTTCCCCGACTGAAATATCCGTAACCGGTTTTCTCCCGCCTTTACCAGTCCCTCAGGGACCGGCAGCAGGAGCTGTTGATCGTTCTCATCCCGAGTCAGCTTGCCCAACACGACGCCGTTCAATTCTACATTCCAGCCCTGCTTTACATCCTGCTGTCGCAACTGCAAAGTGGATTTCCCCTGAACTGCTTCCGCCTTGAACGGGACCGACAGTTCCGTCTTGGGGGTTCCTTCCGGGAAGGTCGTCCATTCCCGTTCGCCTGAGTGCCGCAGATGCACCAGCTTCGACGAAATCACTATCGCATCATGGGCCGAGACCAGGCCGGTGCCCGCCAGCCAGCAGCACAGAGTCAGGATTTTCCAGTTCATCATTGAAAACGCTTCAAAAAAGAGAATGAAATTGTATGTGGAGCAACCGGAACAACATCAGCGATGGGCGGTTGCTTTCTTTGTACTCTGCAGCAGGTAGCCCAGCAGGTCATGCAGTTGCTGTGGGGTGAGGATCTCCAGCAGGTTGGCCGGCATCAGTGATAGGGGCGACTGTTTCTGTTCCTCGATCTCATCCTTCGCGATCTGAAATTCTTTCCCCTGGTTATCGACAAACACGATTACCGCTCCCTCTTCCCGTCGCTTGAGGCCTGTAAAGACGCGTCCTGCATCCGTGATCACGGTACTCGTGCGGAAATTGAGATCGACCGCACGATTCGGATCGAGCACGTCTTCCAGCAGTCGTTCCAACCCCCGGTTGCCGATCCCATCCAGTTGCGGCCCCACCAGGGCTCCTTTACCGTTCAGCTGATGACAGACCGCACAGTTCTTCTCAAAGACCGCCTTCCCGTTCTCGAGTGACAGTTCGAAACTGCCGTGCGACTGAAAATGTTTAGTAATCTGCTGCTGCGTCTCTTTGCCTCGGGGAGGCAAGCCGTTGATTAATTTTTCCAGACGTTGTTTGAGTCCGGGACTGCTCGACTGTTCGATCTGATTCCGGATAGTGGGGCTGCTCAACAGTCGCGGCGCAGCGATCCCTTTTTCCGCGAGGGTGAGTAACTGCTCACTCCCCCCGGCCTGTTGACAGAGCGCTTCGGCCAGTCGGGTTTGCAGTCGCCCTGGATAGGTCTTGAACGCCTGTTGCAACAAAGGTTCCAGCTGCGTTTCATTTCTTTGAATCACGGCTCGAATCACGCTGTTCTGAAACGAATCCGTTAAGGGAACCGATTCGACCGGGAGTGGGAACAGAGGCTGAAACGCTTCTGTCCCATCCAGTTTGATCAGGGCCTGAGCCAGTTCATCTTTCAGCTGGGGATCCAGACGCTCACGTGAGAGCCAGGCCGCCAGGTTCTCACGCTCGTCGTGCAATTGAAACGCCTTGACCAGCAGAGCTGCTGCCGACAGTCGTTGTAATTGCTGTTGCAGACCTTCGTGAGGTACGGAGACCACAGCAGGCTCAAATCGTCCGACCGCCAGCCAGGCATAAGCCCTCTCTGTGTCCCCATCGACGATTTCCAGAAAACCCTGTTCTCCTGACACATCTTTCAAATCCCAGTTCACTTTTTGTGCCAGATCATTGCGCGGCGCCAAGGCCTTCTTGAGCACACTCCCATCAGCTGATCGACGGAGTTGCACGTGATTCAAACCGTTATGGGGTTGCTTCGGGAAACCGGAATGCCCGGCAATATAAAACTCGAGTTGGTCAGGAATCTTGAAGTCCGTAGAAACCAGTCGGCCGGTAGTACGTTCTCCTGCGGGCAGACTACTGAAAAAAGAAGCTGCTTTGACACCATCTGCAGAATTACGCTGCTGAGTCTTCCAGGGATTTTCGGAGTATTTCTCTGACACAGGTAAATTCATCCATTGCAGCGGCTGATCTTTAACAGATTCCAGCAGTTGGGCTGCCAGCGCGGCTCCCCACTCCTGAAGCGCCTGATCGAACGCCAGTCCTTTCTGCTGATAGCCCTGCAGCACTGCTTTGATAATTTCCACCTGCAGATCGGGCTGACCAGCCAGTTTTGTTCGTGCCAGTTGAATTAGTGCCGACAGTTTCTCGGCCGACAGATAACGGACAATGTGACGAAAATAAGCCGGCAGATCGCCGGATGCCGCCGGTTCATCCTGCAGATAACGAATCAGATACAAGGCCGCCTGTTCGGTCGGAACCGCCAGCGAGAGTTCTGCCAATGTTTCCCTCTGCGAGGGATTCAGTGCTTCCCAGTCCAGCTTCTCCAGCAGGGCCGGTTCGCGGATCTGCAACATCAGCGCGCGGCGCACCACGTATTCCAGATGATTGTCTTCAGTCGGCACCCGGGCTTTGAGTGCAAACAGTGGCGACAGGTTATTCAGATTCGGGTGCAAGCCCAGCCCTTCCGCAGCCGCGCGCTGGACGAAGGCATTCTCATCCTGCAACGCGTGCACCGCCAGCAGGCGCTGCTGCTCTTTCCACGACTGCTTCTCGGCCAGCATCTTTGCGGTATGAATTCGTACCAGGTCATCCTGACTCTGCAGCCCCTGTTGCAGCAGTTCATCAGTCAGAGCACTGCGGCGGAACAGAATCCACATCGCATGCACAACAATCGTCGGTCGTCGGGCATCCACGACAGCCTGTTGCAGCGGCGCAATCACTTCGTCGCCGAACTGATCGGTCAGATAATCGGTAATCAACATCCGTGTCGTCAGGTTGGTTGACCCCAGCTCTGCGATCAGATCGGGAATACTCAACTTCGTATAATCTTTGAGCAGATGCTCCTTGCCGGTGGCGACAACCCGCCAGATCCGTCCCCGGTGGCGATCCCGTCCCGGATGATCCAGCGGTACTTCGTAATGGCCGATGATCTTGTTATAGAAATCAGCGACATAGATGGCACCATCTGGACCAAGTTGAACGTCCACTGGTCGAAACCAGGGATCGGTGGTCGACAGAAAATCGGGGTCTTCCTGCGCGATAATGGTCGAGCCGTGATAGACGGGAGTATTTCGGTTCAACCGGCTCGTCATCACATTACCGCTCAGAAAGTTACCCTGGTATTCCGCAGGAAACTGATCTCCAGAAACGACAGCCAGCCCCGCAATTGCGGTGGAACCATGCAGGTGCTCCATCATCGGTTTGACAAAACCAAGTCCGTCATGCGGCTTCCCGAAGCTCGGATAGTAACCGCCCCTTAAGATCTGGTAAATCGGCTTGGAGTGACAGTCCGCGGTAAACAGGTTTCCCTGCTCATCAAATGTGGAACCAAAAGGGTTCACCTGTCCGTGCGTGAAATGTTCAATGCGGGAACCGTCCAGCCGCATCCGATAGGTATTACCGGACTGCATTTCAATCGTGTGTCCATCGCTGCCGCTGACGCGGGTCTGATTGTTAAATCCGTGATTCGCATACAACCAGCCGTCAAAACCCCGGCGGAAGGAATTGTTCATGCCGTGCGTATCCCGTTCGAAACCCATCGGCCCGAACAGCTTTGTCACCCGGTCCGCTTTACCGTCGCCAACGGTGTCTTCATAAAACGAAATATCCGGAATGCTGAATGCAATCACGCCATTCTTGCAGGGATACAGACCGATGGGAATATTCAGCCCTTCCGCGAACGTCGTTACCTTGTCGTAGCGGCCGTCTCCATTTGTGTCTTCCAGAACTTTGATCGTATCCTTACCCGGTTTCCCATCCTTGGCCGGATACGGATACTCGGAAGAATCGGTTACCCACAATCGGCCGCGGATATCAAACGCCATATTCAGCGGTTTCTGAATCTCCTGTTCCGAGACCACCAGTTGAACTTCGAACCCGGGTGGGACGCTGAAACTCTTCTGTTCCGCCTGTGGCGTCAACGGGTCGGAGGGCCGAATGAATTCGCGGAAGGGATCTTTCTGTTCCTGGGCCATCAGGTCATAAGGCAGCCAGAGACTGAAAGCCCCCAACAGGCACAGCCAGGAAGTGCGGAACGTCTGCATCATTGTTGTATCACCTGCGCTGGATCAATAAAAATACCCGCCTGCTGTCTCATTAAACGAGACAGCCGACGGGTTCAATCCTAAATGATACATAAAGCAGAATCAATCTGTAGCTAATCAAGTTCCTTGATGTAAATATTACGGAACTGCATCAGACTGCTGGCCGGGCTGAAAGTGCCATCTTTAAGTTTCCCACCGTGATGCTGTAGCGCAATCGGTCCTTTTTCGGGCACGTCGGGCAGTTGGGCATTCTCCAGGACCATTTTGTTATTCAGGATCACGGTCAGACGATCCTTGACCATAATGATGATGAACTTGTTCCATTCGCCTACCGGATTGTCTGCGTTCACTTTGGGAGTCACACCGGCCCGGACTTCCGGAGCAACCGACTGATTGCGGCGGTACGAGTAAACTTCTCCCGATCCGATCGGCCAGCACCAGATATTCACCTGGGCCTTGGGAGTTCCCCGCAGATAGATGCCTGAATCAGCATTCGGCAGTTCAACAGTGATGACTTTGCCGTCCGCGTCTTTCAGTTCCGATCCATCTGACAGCACGATCGGAACTTTATACAGACCGGTCGTCTCTTTGATCCGCCATTCCATGCTCAAAATGAAATCGCCATATTCTTTCTCGGTCCAGAGATTCTTATCTCCCTTGGACTCACTCTGTGCGTCATAGTCGATGACACCATCTTCAACTTTCCAGTGCCCATTATCGCCTTCCGGCACTTTCCAGCCACTCAGATCTTTTCCGTTAAACAGCGATGTGTACCCCGGATGCAGTTTGTCTTCAGGTGGAATCTCGACAATCGCACCATCGGTAACCGAACCGGGTTTTACTTCCAACTGCTTTTTCGCCTGCTTCTCGACTTTGTTCTGAGCGGGCAGGCTTCCCTGAGAGAACAGACTCAAAGCAGCGCTTGCACTCAAAATTAATAACGACTTATTGAGCCGGATATTCATGTTTTTCCTTTTCCTGTTGTTGGGCGGGACACAGCAGGCTTCACGCACTGCCGGGATGATTCTCTCCTGCTATCCTATCGCATGCCTGTGCGCCTTCCCACCCAAATTCGTAACTTTGTTTAGAGAAAGGCGGTGTAACTTTGTCGGCTCCGGGCAAAGTCATAGATCAACAGAAATTGATTTCTCTCTGCTGAGCAAGTAACCTGTAGACATCAATGTCTGTGCTTTCTGTTCCCTGGATATCGCCCGAACCTGAAAGAGACTGTTTCATGCGTGCGCTCACACTTCATGATACCTTGAGGCTTTTGCCCGTTCTGGTCTGCGCCCTGCTCTGCAGCTTCCTGCCGAACAAATCTGCAAACGCGGAAGAAACACAGCTCACGCCGCAGGAAACATTCTTCCTCCGCAAAGTCCGCCCTCTGCTCGAACAAAAATGTCTGGGCTGTCACGGAGCGACCCCCGACGACATCAAGGGGGAATACAACATGCTCACTCGCGCGTCGCTGATCAAAGGGGGCGAATCGGGTGAGGCCGCGGTGATCGTCGGCAAACCGGAAGAAAGTCCCTTCTGGAACGCTGTCACCTGGAAAGACGATAACATCCAGATGCCGCCGCAGGAACGGAACCGCCTGAGTGATGCGGAAATCGATGTCATCAAACAATGGATCGCAGACGGTGCCGTCTGGACTGACAAAAGTCTGCCTGCCCCGAGTTCGAGTGATGCCAGTTCTGCCCGGGAAATCGTCATGTCTACTTCCGGCGGTCAGTCTCCCACCTGGACGAATCGCACATACGAACCGGAAGATGTCTGGGCCTATCAACCGATCCAACGACCGGACGTCCCCTGGCAGGCCTTGACGAAAACGCCTGCTTCCCAGCGGCATCCGATTGACGCCTTCATTCAGCGCAAACTCCAGGAAAAGAAGTTAACCTCCTCACCCCCTGCTGACCGCAAAACGCTGCTCCGACGGGCCGCCTATGATCTGACCGGACTCCCTCCTGCACTGGATGAGATTCGCTCTTTCGAACAAGAAAAGTCCCCCACTGCCTGGTCCCAGACTATCAAACGCTTATTAAACAGTCGGCACTACGGCGAACAGATGACCCAGATGTGGATCGATATTGTCCGCTACGCCGACACCAGCGGTTTTGCCAACGACTATGAACGCCCCAATGCCTGGCGTTACCGCGATTACCTGGTACGCAGTTTCAATGCTGACAAGCCTTACAATCGCTTTATCGTCGAACAGCTCGCCGGCGATGAACTCGACCCCACCGATCCTGAAATGCTCATCGCCACCGGTTTTCTGCGGAGCGGCCCCTGGGAACATACCGGCATGAGCGTCGCCGCGGTCACCCGCCAGCTGTTTCTGGATGACATTACACAAAGTGTCGGCGTCAGCTTCCTGGCACACAGCTTCCGCTGTGCCAAATGCCACGATCATAAATTCGACCCTGTCCCCACCCGCGACTACTATCGCATTCAGGCCGTCTTCGCCCCCGTGCAGTTCGCCGACCGCAAAGTCGCCTACCAGCCATTTGAAAATATCTCCGGCTTCGAACATATGAAGGTCCGCACGGAAAAACTGCTCGCCGAGACAAAAGCACAGCAGGAACAGTTCAAGCAAAAGACCGACGCCGCGATCGCAGCCTGGCTGAAAGAGAACGGCTACAAAAACCTGAAGCAGGTTGCCGCCGACAAACGACCGCCCCTTCGCTGGTTTGGATTAACCGAACTCGAAAAAAGCTTGCTCAAAATCAACAACAAACGCATCGACTACTTTGAGCGGGAACTCAAACGCTACGAACCGTACTGCTTCAGCGTCTATAACGGTCCGTCGAATAACTACCGCTCCACCAAAGCGGTTAACCTGATCCCCGGCCCCAAACAGCGAAAAGGCGATGTCGAAGAGATCTTCATTCTCGCCGGAGGTGCCATCACTGCACCTACGGATAAAGTCACTCCCGGCGTACTGAGTGCTATGGCGGGTTCCAATGACCGTCAGACACCCAGCGCCTGGAATACCATTCCCAATACAGCCGATGGACGACGACTCGCGCTGGCCCGCTGGATTGCCAGTTCGAATAACACACTCACTGCCCGTGTCATCGTCAACCGCATCTGGCAGATGCATTTCGGCACCGGTCTGGTCGCTACCCCCAACAACTTCGGCCAAAAGGGCGCTAAGCCCTCTCATCCCGAATTGCTGGACTGGCTGGCGACCTGGTTCATGGATCACGGCTGGTCGATCAAACAGCTGCACCACCTGATTATGACTTCCAACACTTATCAGCAAAGCAGCCGACCTGCAGATGCAGAGCTGGTCGCGCGGCTTGATTCCAGCAACCAATGGCTCTCCCACTTTCCAACACGTCGCCTGACTGCCGAACAGATCCGAGACTCGTTGCTCACAATCACGGGTGAACTGAATCCGGAAATGGGCGGCCCCGGTGTCTTCCCGGAAATTAACTGGGAAGTTGCGCTCCAACCCCGGCACATTATGGGTTCGGTCGCTCCCGCGTATCAGCCCATGCCTGAACCGAAACAGCGCAATCGCCGGACGCTGTACGCCTTCCGCTACCGAACGCTGTCCGATCCGATGCTCGACGTTTTCAATCGACCCGGAAGTGAAATCTCCTGTGAGCGTCGTGACGAAACCACCGTCACTCCCCAGGTCTTTGCTCTGTTTAATGGGCAGTTCACCCACGATCGTGCCATCGCACTGGCTCATGAAATCAGCGAAAAAGATCTGGCACTACCCGAGGCCGTTTCGCAGGTCTTCCAACAGGTGACGCTCCGCACACCGTCTCCAGAAGAACTGCAACTGGCGTTGACGCATGTCAAAGAAATGCAGGACTACCACGCCACCCATCCACCGAAGCCAATTCCGCTCCCCCGGGAAGTCAAGCGGTCGATGATTGAAGAATTGACAGGCGAGTCTTTTACCTGGACCGAAAAACTGGATCTGACCGAAAACTACATTCAAGACCTCAAGCCCTGGGACGTCGACGCCGAAACCCGGGCGCTGGCCGAACTCTGCCTGGTCCTGATGAACTCCAACGAATTCATTTATCTGCGGTAACACAAATATGCACCGATTACAACGACGCGATTTTCTCTATGGCATGGGCGCCAGCCTGGGCACCGTCGCTTTCAATGCGCTTCTGCAGGCCGAACAGAAAACAGAACCGAAACAGCAGAACCTGATCGACGGACCGCCGCTCGCCCCCCGCGATCCGCATCTGAAACCGCGCGCCAAAGCCTGCATCTTTCTGTTCATGGAAGGCGGCCCCAGCCACATCGATACCTTCGATCCCAAGCCGGCCCTGGAAAAGCTGCACCTCAAGGAATTCGTCCGCGAAGACAAACAGGTCTCCGCGATGGCCAGCGGCAAACGCTATTACATTAAAAGTCCGTTTAAGCATCGACAGGCAGGCGAATCGGGTATTTCGCTCAGCGAACATTTTTCGCACCTCTCCGAAGTCGCCGACGACCTCTGCGTCTATCACGGTCTGCAGGCCGAATCGATCAACCACCCGACCGCCTGTTACCACATGAATACCGGCAATCGGTTCGGCGGCGATCCTGCGATCGGTTCCTGGATGACCTACGGGCTTGGTACCGAAAATCAGAACCTGCCTGCGTTCATCGTCCTCCCCGAAGTGGCCTACCCCCAGGGAGGCGCTGCAAACTGGTCCAATGGATTCCTGCCCGCTTACTTCCAGGGAACCGCACTCCGTTCGACCGGTTCACCGATTCTCGACCTGAACCCACCTCCAAACGTCACCCGTGCGACTCAACGTAAAAATCTCGATCTGCTGGCGAAACTGAATCAGCAGGATCAGCAGCGGCATCCGCACGAAGAGGTTCTCGCAGCCCGCATGGAATCGTACGAACTTGCATTCCGGATGCAGACCCAGATTCCCGATATCATCAACCTCGAATCAGAAACCCAACAGACACAAGAGATGTACGGTTTGGGCCAGAAAGAGACCGACAGCTTCGGTCGCCGCTGCCTGTTGGCGCGGAAACTCGTCGAATCGGGAGTGCGTTTCGTACAGATCTACGCTGCCGGTTGGGATTCACATGATTTCCTGGAACGCTCTCACAAAGCCCGCATGCAGGCCGTCGATCAACCCATCGCGGCCCTGCTGAAAGACCTCAAAGCACGCGGGCTGCTGGATGAAACGCTCGTTGTCTGGACTGGGGAATTCGGTCGCTCGCCCGACAACGGCATCCGCAGTGGCAGACAGGCCGCGGGTCGGGATCATAATGCCAAAGGCATGGCCATGTGGATGGCGGGAGGCGGTGTCAAAGCCGGTCATCGCATCGGGGCCACCGACGAAATCGGCGACCATGCCGTTGAAGTCGTCAACCCGATTCGTAATCTGCATGTCACACTCGAACACATCATGGGCCTCGACGACAACCAACTGACCTACTTCCACGAAGGCCGCTTCAAGGTGCTGAGCCAGACCGGGGGCGCTGTGATCAAAGAGCTGCTCGGCTGAGCGATCACATCATTCAACAGCAATCGCTTTCGTCATGCGTTGATGCGGGATCGTTACCGAAATGAACTCATCCCCTTTCGGGATGTAGCCCAGTTTCTCATAAAAGCCAACCGCGTCCCGCCGAGCATCCAGCTCCACAACCTGAAACCCTTGCTGCACCAGACAATCTTCTACCGACCGAATCAATCGCCGACCAATCCCCTGCCCCTGACACTCACCCGACACCGCCATCTGCCTCAGCTTGGCCCGCCCCGAACCAAGAGGCACCGCGAGCACACAAGCGACCAGCCGATCCGATTTAAACATGCCGAAATGCAAATATTCCGCTTCATTGGAGAGATCTTCCTGTAACAGATTCAGCCCGAGAGGGAGCCGTAAAATGGTATTCCTGAGTTCGCAGGCCTGTTTATATTCGTCGGACTGCCAGGATATTTCTCTAAATTGCATGTCTCTGTCTCAGCTGTTCGTAAGTCGCTATGAATCCTGAAGATAGATAACACGATTGTTAAAAATGCTCGAGATCAATGTACCGTTGATGATCAAATTGACAGAAAACCACAAAAAAATCAATTTTCCGCGGCTAATTTTGGCCCCCTCACGCTGTATTCACTAGGGGTTCCCCAAAACTTCTCTCGTCGCGTTCCAGTGAGAGGTACTTTCCATGGCGGTAGTAACCGACCGCACAACTGAATTCATCATGCTGTTCTCCCGGCACAGCCAGAGAATCTACCGGTTCATCAGATCGCTGGTAGATAATCGAACTGATGCCGAAGAGATCTATCAGAATACGTGCACCGTACTCTGGGCCAGATTTGATACGTTCGAAACCGGGTCCAATTTCTGGGCCTGGAGTTGTCAGATCGTTCGATATGAAGTCCTGAATTATCGTCGGCGTCAAAATCTGGAACGACACATATTCTCTGATGAATTCTATAACCGGGTCGCGGAAAGTGCCATGGTCTCCATTGATGAGCTGGATCAGCAGCAGGCAGCGTTATCAGTCTGCTTTGAACTATTGACCGATCGACAGCGAGAGGTGCTGGAGAAAATCTACGAACCCGACGCCAGCCCCATCTCGGTGGCCCGGGAGCTGAAACGCACTCCTAATGCAATTTATAAAATTATGCGTCGCGCGCATGAGCTGCTTTTGAGCTGCATTCAGCGTCGCCTGAATTCAGGAGATCTGTTCTGATGCTGTCTCCCCAGGAACAGGAAGAATTGATGCACCTCTGCTGGGAATACCAGTACGGTTCACTCAATCCACGACAGGCAGCAAGGCTGGAAAAAATGGTGCTCAGCCACGACGCTGCCCGCGACCTCTTCGTGCAGTATGCGGGCATGTGTGCCAATCTGGAATGGGAAGGAATTGTCGATCCTGGCCCGCTGGGGCGATCGACTACATACGATCCACTCCCCTCCGGAGAATTGCGCACGATCCCCGACTACCTCCCGGAAAAACAGGGAAACCGGAAATGGACGCTCCTACTCAGTTCGGCCACGCTTCTCGCATTTTGCCTGCTGGGAGTTGCCTACCTGGTTTATTCCCAAGCGATCCTCCAGAATCCTCTGGCATACCAGGCACAAATCATCCGGCTCCAGGAGGCACACTGGGCGACAGGCAAGCGAAACTGGCTGCAGAATCAACGCCTGCGCACCGGCGATCAGCTTCAACTGGATCATGGTCTTGTCGAACTGGAAACAGTTTCCGGCGCCCGGATTATTCTCAAAGGCCCTGCTCGACTGAATTCAATCGGCTCTGATCAGTTCCGTTTAAACCAGGGCCATCTGTTTGCACATGTGCCTCCCGCAGCCCGAGGCCTCACCGTTGAAACTCCCACTTCGCGCGTAATCGACCTGGGAACCCGTTTCGGCCTGGTTGTCAATCCGTCCCATGAAACCGAAGTGCATGTCATCCAGGGACTCGTCCGGCTTAACCTGCTTGACGCAGCTCGTGAAATCACTGAGACACAGGATCTGACCGAAAACACTGCTGTTCGGGTACAACCTGAATCGGAAACGATTACCCGAATTGAAGCTTCACCCGAATTCTTCGTACAGGACCTGGCCAGAAACGAACCCCGGCTCGTTGCCCACTGGAAACTCAATGAACCAGAATCATCCGTCACGGCACGCGACTCGGGAGATTCCCACCTGGATCTGAATGTGATGGCTGAAACGGGACTGTCTCCCTTTACAAACAAACCGGCGCCACAAAACACTTCAACTGCAGCCGGACCATTTCAATCACAGTTACATAAACTGTTTCGCACGCTGAATACCACCGAAGCAGAACTGTTCGATCTCAAGCGTTTCACAATCACGCTCTGGGCACGCAACCCCAGCCGCGATCGCCAGGGAGACTCCGACACCCTGTTTCATTATCGTAATACCCGTCTGCACAGTACCTCTCAATTCAACCTGTACTCCGACAGCACCACAGGCAGACTGGGCTTTGGTTTTCTGGATGCGGCAAACCAATATCATTCCTGGCAAACCAATCAGGATATCCGCTGGGACCAAGATCGCTGGTACCGGATTGTCTTCACCTACGATGCCAACACCGCAGCTCCGAACGACAGTATTGTGACGTATACCCGCACTCCTGAATTTGCTTCAACCCCCGATTTGCAGCAGACATTTACCAATATTAAAGACATTCTTCCCCTCTCACCGGGGGGAGTTCTGGCGGTGGGAGGCTCCACGCTTTCCGACATCTCCCGGCACTGGGGAGGCGAGATTGCCGATGTGCGATTTATCCAAGGCATCCCCGACCGCTTCTTAAATTCTCAGGCACAACCAGCGTTGATCGCAGATCCATAACGGTCGAGAACGGTTCTCGCCTGGCCTTTTTTTATTTTTTAATCGAAGCAGGAATCAAATGAAATCAACAGAATCCAGACGCGGCTTTACGCTCATTGAGCTGCTGGTCGTCATCGCCATTATTGCTATTTTAATCGCACTGCTCCTGCCCGCAGTCCAGCAGGCGCGTGAGGCTGCTCGACGCAGCACCTGCAAAAACAATCTCAAGCAGATGGGATTGGCGCTACACAATTACCATTCAACACACGGTATGTTTCCCGCCAGCCGAATCGGTCCCTATCAAAGCACCTGCACGACCTGTGGGCCGGACTCCCGCTTCAGCACTTACGTCCCTTTACTTCCCTACCTGGACCAGGCCCCCCTCTACGAACAGATCACAGGTAACCTGGGATCGACGTCCTATGTCTGGAACACAGGGTTTTCAGCTTACAAAACCAAACTGGCTATTATCATGTGCCCGTCCGATGTCGATACAGGCGACATCACTCCATTGGGTCAACATAATTACCTGTTCTCGGTAGGCGATCAATACAGCAATCTCGAAACGAATTCATCCGGTGCTCTGCGAGGCGTATTTGGGTTCCGGACCAGTGTCCGCATGCGGGATATCATTGACGGTACCAGCAACACGGCAATGGTCTCAGAGTGTGTGCGTCCCCCCGGAGCGGGCTCCCTGACACCGGCCAACACGTTCGGCACCAACTCCACCAGCAACACCACGAACCCATCTGCCTGCCGAGCCAGCTTTGTAAACGGTGCTTTTACCACCGGACTGCTGGACCGAAACCGCTCCCTGGGTACGCGCTGGACCGATGGTCGTGCAGGCTACATCAACTTTAATACCATCCTGCCTCCCAATTCGCCGGTCTGTAATGGACAGACAACTTCGGGAATTTTACCTCCCTCCAGTCGACATGAAGGGGGCGTCCACTTACTGATGGGAGATGGCGCGGTTCGCTTTATCAGCGAGAACATCGACACCGGTAATATTGCTGCATCACAGGTCACTTCAGGTAAAAGCCCCTACGGTATCTGGGGCGCACTGGGTTCCAAGAATGGAGGAGAGACAGTAGGGGAATTCTAACAACTCTACTGCTGTTGAACTGTGAACAGGGGAGGAACCTGCCCCGGTTTCTCCCCCCTGCTGCCTCGAATCAATTCTGGTCTGAAGGATAAATATTCAATGCGTTACTCCGTTCTGCCGCTCCTGTTACTTTCGATGCCCCTGTTGACCATGTCCTGCTCGGGATCCAGTGAAGACAAATGGACCGCACAGCGCCCCGACACATTTCCCGCGGCCGGCATCGTCACCTTTGATGGTAAACCACTGCCTGAAGCCACCGTTGTTTTCCAATCCACGGGGGGAGAGCCACAGGCTGCAGTTGGTCGCACTGATGAAAATGGCGAATTCCAGCTGCGCACTTTCACAGACGGAGACGGTGCTATCGCAGGCGAACACAAGGTCACTGTGGTCTGTTCCAGAACCGAAGGACCACCGGAGGGAGCCAATCTGGATGAAGCGAATGTCGTCATCCAGGAAGTCTCATTGATTCCCGAGAGATATGCGGACCCAGCCAAATCAGGACTGACCGCCAGTGTCACTCCCGGACAGGAGAATAAGTTCACATTTCATCTCGACAAGGAATAATGCTGACCACCAAGCCGTCATTCAACTTCGTCCCTGCTGTCAATTTGCAGGGACGTTTTTCTATTTTCGCTCCCTTGCTCTTCAGGCTGGGAAGCAACGGCTTTCGTATCATCGATTTCTGCAGGTTCTACTTCCGTTTGACCATTGATGATCCGCGCACTTTGCAGGTGATGCACTGTTCTCCAGAGATGGTAACTGATGCGATACAGCCAGCGATAAGCGTCCAACTGATTGAGTACATATTCAAAATCATCCCCCGATCGGGACGCGGCCTCGGTAAACCGGCGGCGGACCGATTCCTGGTCCTGATCCAGTTCTCGCGCACAGTCCTCCAGCGGCTGCTCGTCCATCAGTTCGCTGGGATCCTCGAAGGCCGTTTCAGCCTCAACGAACAGTTTCGTTAACCGCTGCACAACCTTTTGCAGATCTTCCACTTCAGCAGCCGCATCCAGACGCTCGATTTCCTTGAAGCGTCTTGTCAGGCGTCTGATGTGGTCCAGTGCCAGTACGACTTCCTGGTAACAGCGCAACGTCTGCGGATCTGATTTCGACACGTTGACCCGCCTCAGGTAATCTTCGGTAACTGTCAACGTCTCATGCGTCTGCTCCATCATCGAAGAAATATCTGCCCGGTCTGCCTCATCGGAAAACAACCCGTGAAACAGGTGCAGCACATCCTGAAAGACTTCGGTCAATGTCGAGCGCGACGCTTCAATCGCCACGTTGGGAGTCTGGATAAATGACTCTTCGAGACGTTCCACCTGGTCGTTCACTGCGTCAGGCACCAGCCAGCAGAGGACGCGAATCACCTGGCTGGACGACGGGGCCAGCATCAGGATCCCCAGCAGATTAAACAGGCTGTGAAACAGGGCCAGTCCGATTTCCGGGGAGAAACGATCCCCCTGATTCACATAAGATTGCCAGACCCACATGTAGAGTGGTACCAGAAAATAAGCCACACAGGCGGTCGTTGTATTAAAGAGAACATGCGCAAATGCGGTTCGTCGCGCCGTCACGGAACCTCCCAGTGTGGCGATCACCGCGGTGACGGTCGTCCCCATATCAAAGCCGACCACCATCGCGACTCCCTGCGTCAGCGAAATCGTACCGGTATGCACGGCGGTAATTGCCATCGCCATTCCCGCGCTGGACGACTGCGTGACCATGGAGACCCCCATGCCGATCAAAATCAACAGGATGCGCCCCAGCCAGTCATCTGCGGGAAACGATTTCGGCGTGACCGTATCTGTCAGTCCAGACATCCCGGCCTGCATGTTATCAATGCCGACAAAGATCAGACCAAAGCCGGCCAGCGCGAAACCGATCATCCCGACCCGCTTGCGGGCAAACATGTACATCAGGGTTCCGACCAGAATCAGGGGAAAAGCGATCTGTCCCAGCTTCAATTTGAAACCGAAGACAGCCACGATCCAGCCCGTCATGGTTGTGCCCAGGTTGGCACCAAAGATGATTCCGAGCGACTGTGATAAAGAGAGCAGCCCCGCACTCGCAAAACCCACCGCGGTGACCGTAGTAGCACTTGAGGATTGCAGCACAGCCGTGACGATCGCTCCGGTAGCAATTCCACTGGGCATGTTCTTTGTGAATTTCGCGATCAACCGGCGGATCGTATCCCCCGCCAGTTCCTTCAGGCCGTTGGTCAGAATGACCATCCCCAGCAGGAACAGCCCCAGGCCTCCAAGTGCATTGAGAATCTCTAAACCCATAGATCGTCCGGCGGTGCCCAATCAAAGCGCGTTATTCAGACTCAGCTGATTCCAGTTCATTTGAATCAGTTATTCTATCACAAAACACGATCAGATCGAGGCTGTTTTCCGTCTACCAGGCGGTCCAGCCACCATCGACCAGCAGGTTCTGGCCTGTGATATAACTGCTCGCCTCGCTCGCCAGGAAGACAACTGCTCCCTTGAGTTCGGCCGGCGATCCCATGCGGCCCATGGGACTGTGCTCGCTCAATCGCTCGGCTAGGCCCGCAGGTGCTTTCTCAGAAGGAAACGGCCCGGGGCTCAGGCAGTTGACCCGCACGCCATCCTTGGCCCAGTAGACCGACAGATGCCGCGTCTGATGGATCAGTCCTCCCTTCATCGTGTGATAAGCCACGGGACTGGCTGCACAGATCCCCTCGTACGCTTCGGGATAAGAACCGACCACGCCGTACATCGAACCAATCATGATCACGCTTCCCCGAGCTTCTCGCGCAACGAGGTGATCACGCAGTTTGCGGGCCAGCAGAAAATAGCCGGTCGCATTCTGCAGGTGACGGTTAAACGCATCTGCAGTGACATTTCGCCAGTCTTCCCCCACCGGATCATTGCCGTTATTCACCAGCACATCGATCTGGCCGGCTGCTTCCAGAGCTGCTGCAAACCCCTCTTCAATCGAGTCGGCGTCCATATGATCCAGCGCGACTCCCAGGTGTCCCACGCCGTTAGGATCCGGCAGTTCCGAAGCTGTCTGCTCAGCCCGTTCCTGGCTACGACTGCTGACCACCAGCCGTGCCCCGGCTTCGGCCAGTCCCCGCGACATCGCACCTCCCAGGTAACCACTCGCGCCGGAGATTAAGATCGTCTTGCCGGTAAGATCAAACAGCTGCTGTATCGTGGGTTCATCACTTGGTTGCATAACGAATCCTGTTTTCAGGTAGAAAAACTCAATGGGTAAGGTAGTGCGCCGGCTCGACCCAGGCACGCTGTTCGACAGATTCCAGAATCGAAAGATTCACCGCCAGCGTCTGCAGTCCTTCTTCCAGTGAACAGAGCGGCGGACAGAAATCATCGAGATAATCGAGAAAGGCACTCGCCTGTCGCGAAAAGAGTGTGTCCCGTTCCAGCGTTTCCTGGTAACCGACTACCCACTCCCCCTCCGGCTCAGTGACGTGACGGTACCAGCTTTTCTGATACTCAAATCGGAGCATGCCCCGTTCGCAGATCACGGTAATGCTCGATTCATTCGCCGGTTGATGCTGATTCAGGCTGAAGTTGCCCAGCACACTTCCCTGGCGGGTAATTACGTGCACGGTGTCCTCCACGTCCACACCTTCCAGCACCTGATGTGCGTAGTCCGCCACCAGGGCTTTGACCGGTCCCACCAGGTATTCGCCAGCATTCATCGAATGCGTCAACGCATCCTGCACCGCCCCGCCGCCGGTCGCGCGCGACTTGTAATAGATGTCGCGATACGCGGGCCGATAGGTGGGAAAGTTCTGACCGGAAACGACAACCAGTTCCACCGGTTTGCCATAGCGGCCCGTATCCAGATCAGCCTTCATCGCGGCCAGCGCGGGATGAGCGCGATAGACATACGCGATTCCCGCTTTTTTCTGTTTCTCTTTCAGCAGCTTCTGCAGATCGGCCACACCGTCCACCGACGTGCTCAGTGGCTTTTCGATGAATACGTCCAAACCCGCTTCAACGACCTGCCGCGCCATCTGAATGTGCAGGTGTGCTGGAGTCGCGATGACTGCAAAGTCATGTGGCTCCGCCAGGGCCGAATCCAGATCCGCATACTGAGTTTTCACAGAATATCGCTCGGCGACCTGCTGACGCAGGTCGGCGTTCAGTTCACAAATCGAGATATCGACACGGTCCGTCGCCTGAAAACAGCGCAGATGCCGTTCTCCAATTGAACCGACTCCGACTACCAGTAATCGTCTACGCTCTTTCATGATTTACTTCTCAGGAACCAGAGGGGTGGGAGCAAGCGCATTTCGCAGAAACTCAGAATTCGATTGGGGGCAGCTCTACCTGTATCATAAGACAGTCAGCGACCCGGGCAATGAATCTCAGGTGAAAAATCAGGAAAGTCGACGAGAGAACCCGGTCGACTTTCCTGCGCGAATCGCAAGTGAAGTTACATTATTTCACGAACTGCAGTGAATACAGATCGGCATCTTTCATCACAAACTTCAGACGTACCGGCTTGCCACTGAGTGCAGAGACATCGGAGCCCCCTTTCCAGGTGACGATCCGATTGATCTCGTTTCCGATCTGCTCACGTGCATCAGCGAGAGTGAAACCGGGAATCGGCTTACCGTTTTCATCCTGGATCTCGACTTTGATACCTCCCGCGGCAGATGTCGAAAAGTTGATCGACAGTTCAGAACCATCAAAGGTCAGCGGCTTCGTCACTAATTCCCCACCGGCATAGTCAGCCCGAACAGAAGCAAAACCGTCCAGACGCAGCGAATAGCGACGCAGATGGGCGGTAGGCTGCGCATAATCCTGATTCACGTACACTGACATTTCTGCCGGTCCGGTCTGAACCACGTTCAATGCAGGATAGTTCGTCCGCGAGACCCAGTTCTGAGCGCCGATGCCCCCGGTGATGAATCCACTCAGAAAAGTGCGATCATACATGTTACCGCCGCGGGTCGTCATCAGAATCGCATCGGATGTATCTTTGAAGTAGCGGGGATGCACGCCAATTTTTTCTGCCTGCTCATCGGTCAGCACCTGCCGCCCGGGCATGAAGCGGGCTGCGACAGCCAGATAAATATGAGGTGCCCTGAAATAGGGGTGGGTCTGGTTGGTATAGAGATGTTCGATCGGCGATTTGTCGCCCCGATGCGTGTATTCCATCAGCACCGGTTCGGACCAGTGAATGAAATCGTCACTCTCCGTCCGGGCAATCCGACGGAGTTTATCTTTGAAGACCCGGAAGTAGCTGATGTATTTTTTCTCAACCGGGGACCAGAACGCGACGTTCTGAGAATCAAACATATAAGGAAACGGCACCATCTCTTTGGAGATCACGGTTCCCGCAGGATGCTGTTTCCAGTGAATCCCATCTGGCGAAGTGAACGCGACCAGGCCGCTTTTCATCGTCCCGCCCAGCGCCTTGTAGCGTTCCGACTCAGGAACTCCCGGGCGTGTATCCAGGAACGGACTGAGGTTATGCGTCATCGGAGCCGCATCAGCCAGGATGATATTGTTCTTTTTGAAACCCTGCTTTTCGAACAGAGAAAACTCGGGCTTGGTCCAGTGAATCCCATCCTTCGATTCCGCATAGCAGTAGACTTCTCCGGTGTCGCCGTCCGCTCCCGCCTGAGGGCGTCCCCGGTAGTAAGCACGATACAGGTCGCCATCTTTAATGATCGTGCAGTAGCCGCAGAACAGTCCTTCCCATGGCTTATCGAATTTCAGAACGACGCCTTCATCAACAGGCTGATGCAGACGCAGGCTCACGTTTTGCATTTTGCCGATCAAATAGTCATCCACAAACAGCTCGCGGTGATCCCCGATCGGGAGCGGCTTTTTCTCGCCTGCCTGCAGGCCGACAACATTCAGACTTCCCACAAAAAACAGCATGAACAGCAGCAGTGGTCTCATGTGAATCTCCCGTCTCCTGAAAAGACATCTTGTATCTTTGGAAAAGCATTTCCGTCTGGCACCAATTCAGATTATTGACATTCCGAGTGAATGCATTGTTGACACCACACAAACAACTTGTATCATATTTGAATACAAGTAACGTCAAACTCTGCTTTTTTCAACCCTGATCTGAGAAATTCTCGCGGCCATGACAGCACGTGCCCCGGATTCACAACAGACCAGCCCTGCAACCTCGCCCCCCGGCAAGCAGCGCCCGAAATACCTGCAGCTGGTGGAACAGCTCATGGAGCAGATTACGCAGGGCGAACTCAAGCCCGGAGCCGCACTGCCCTCGGAGCACCAGCTCTGTGAAACCCACCAACTGGCGCGGACCACCGTCCGCAATGCAATGCAACTGCTCGAAGAACAGGGCTGGATCAACCGCATTCACGGCAAAGGTTCGTTCGTCAGCACCAAACCGCCGATCCCCATTAAACAGCAGCTCGATATTTTCGCTTTCGTACTCCCTGAAGTGCGTACCGGCTTTTATCCGTCATTGCAGCGGAGTTTCGAACAGGCAGCCGCCCTCACCCAGAATCAGGTGCTCGTCTGCTGCACGGAAAACAAAGTCGACATGCAGGGCAATACGATCCTGCAACTCATCGACAAACACGTCGCCGGTGTGGCCCTGGTCCCCGCGACCGTCCCCCCGACCCCCGCGTACCAGGTGCGACAACTGCAACAGCATGGCATTCCCGTCGTCTTCTGCCACCGGGATGTCGAAGGCATCCAGGCCCCCCTGCTTTCCATCCCCTTCCGTGAAGTCGGCCTGCTGGCAGGACAGACACTGCTGGAACAGGGACACCGTTCGATCGCCCTGTTTTCCCCGCATCGCGCCACTGCCTCGATTGAATACGAAACCGGACTCCGCGAAGCCCTGGCTGACAGCGCTGACTCTTGCCCGGAACCGTTCATCTTTCACGGACCCAGTTCGCAGCTGCATCCCATCGACTATGAAGCGGATCTGCTCAACACCCTGGAAACCATGTTCCAGCGCCCCGATCCACCCACGGCGATCTTCGCGACTTTCGACTCACTGGCCGAGCTGATTTACCTGCTGCTCGGCAAACTGGGAAAACGCGTTCCGGAAGATGTCTCCCTGCTCGGATTCGGTGGCACGGTCCGCCATGGCGCAATCCAGAGCAGACTCTCTTCGATCACCGTTGATGAAGTCGCCATTGGTAGAAAAGCAGCTGAGCTGCTGACCCAGATGAAACAGGGAGAACTTCCCATCGATTCTGCGGAAGTATTTCCCATGCCCATTAACACCAGCGCCGGACAGACACTGGGACCACCCCCAGCTCAATAACAATTCCCCAACTTCGCCCCGACGAGGCCTCAACCATGCCTGCCAGACTGTTCTCCCCCCGTATCCCATTGACCTCTCCCCTGTGGTTCGCACTCTGCCTGCTCTGCTTACTTACCTGGCAACCACCTGAACTGGCAGCCCAGGAAACCCCAACACTGGAGCAGAAACTCGCCGGGCTCCCGCAACCCTGGCAGGAAAAGCTGCATCGCCTGACACTCAAGGAATACACGGAAACGCTGAAATACTGGGAGGAAACTCATCCCGACCTGGTTCAGGTCGACCGGATCGGCGTGACGCTCGAAGGCATTCCGCTCCCCATGATGAAAATCACCGATCCCGGTACAGATCTGAAACTGAAACAGATCTGTCTGGTCACAGCCCTGCATGGCGGCCCCGAACGCAGTGGCACCACCACAGTGCTGCACTTTGTTGAATGGCTGCTCAGCGATGATCCAGAGGCGGTACGCACCAGACAGAATCAACTGCTGCTGATCATCCCCATCATCAACCCGTATGCTTACTTCGATACGGATCGCTTTGGTAATTCCCAGAAGATCGACCCCTACACCGGAGGTGGCACCGCCAACTGGGATCTCAAAACCCTGCAGTTCAAGCTGCCGGAAAAATCGCCGGAAGTCATGGCAGTCCTGTCAGTCGTCGATCAGTTCAAGCCTGACGTCCATGTCGATGTGCACGGGACCGGTCTACAGGAATACAGCCCCGAACAACTGGGCTCCCGAGAACGCTACCGCGGTCAGACGATGTTTGAAGTCACCGGCTCCGCTTATTCGAATATGTCGCTCCGCCCGTGGGACTGGCGGATCACCGAAGCCATTAACCAGGCGGGAGAAGCAGCGGGGTACGGTTACGATCGCTTCGAAGCGGACGCCCAGCGTCTCTTCTGGGGCACTTCCCTGACGGCAATCTCCAATCGACTCTGGCTGGGACGCCCTCAGTTCTACACCGCGCATTACGGCTATGCCCACTATCATACCATGCTGATGGCTTTTGAAGTCGGCTGGGAACAAAGCGGACTGGCGCGGCTGAAAGGCCTGATGCAGATTGGTAACCAGCGTTGGGACGAAGATTACCATCCCGGCTACCCCGTCAATCGCGTCAACAGTTATATCGGCCACTTCGTGAGTGCCTGGGGTCCCACCGCCCAGGCTCGTCGCCAGAGCCGGGTCGAACTCTGGAAACAACAGCCCCGCTTTTCCCAGGCCGTCCTCTATCCACAGACCGCCGGGCGGGAAACTTACTTCGTCGCCACATCCCAGAAAGCAGCTGAGTTGCTCTCTGCCGACATCACCGAACTCCTCGACAACATCAAGGATGTACCCGGCATCGACCAGAGCTCACTCAAGGCAATCATCAACGCGGGACCGGAAATCAAAATCGCCGTCAGCAAAGGACGGTCGCCAGAACCGGAAGAACCGTCCATTCTAAAGGGCATTTCTTTTCAACTCCGGCTCCCTTATCAACGCCCGGAACTCGTCGACATCAGACTCAACGGACACCTGCTGGAAAAAAGCGAAACAGACGGCTATGTCTCCTGGCCCGGGGCCGGTTTCACGCATGTGCAGATCAATGTGCCTCCGGAAAAATCGAAGGAAACTGAACTGTATCTTGTCACTTGTCTGTATCATCCGCGGGAAACCAGAACCTATGGCTGGAAGCCTCCTGCCCCGGTCCTGGACCGCATTCAATCGGAAAAATAACTCGACCTTCACAACTCAAAGGAAGACCTCATGAAAAACGCCTCGCTCCTCTGCCTGGCTCTGCTCTGTCTGGCAGCGCCCCTGCAGGCTAACGACAAACCGGTTCAACTGAAGCTGGAAAGTGTCCAGAAAATCTGGGACAAAGATCCTCACAACGCATTCACCGGACTGACCCGTTTCAAAGATAAATGGTACTGTGTGTTCCGCACGGGGAAAGCCCATGTCTCCCCCGACGGTGCCCTGCAGGTCCTCGAATCCAAAGATGGCAAAGACTGGAAGCCGGTCGCCCGTATTACCTCCGATACCGCTGACCTCCGCGATGCAAAAATCAGCGTCACTCCCGAGGGGCAGCTCATGCTCAGCGGTGCCGGGGCCCTGCACCAGCCTGCTCCCTATCGGCACCAGTCAATGTCCTGGTTCTCCGATGACGGCAAGAACTGGTCCAAGGCACACATCATCGGCGATCCCAATCTCTGGCTCTGGGGTAATAAGTGGCACGATGGAGACGTCTACAGCATCGGTTACCATACCGGTAAAGAAGGTCCTCGCTTCACTCGCCTCTACAAAAGCAGCGATGGCAAGAATTTTGAAACGGTGGTCGACAAGCTGATAGACGAGGGTTACTCCAACGAAAGCTCCCTGGTCTTCACCAAAGACAACACCTGCTACTGCCTGCTCAGACGGGACGGCAAAGGTGCCACCGGCCTGCTTGGTATTTCAAAGCCCCCCTACACCAAATGGGAATGGAAGGACCTGGGCATCAAGATCGGCGGACCGGAACTGTTCCAGTTGCCCGACGGTCGCTTCCTGGCCACCGTGCGTCTCTACTCGCCCAAAGTGCGGACATCAATCTGCCAGCTCGACGTGGAAAACGGTAAGCTCACCGAACTGCTCGCGCTCCCCAGTGGCGGTGACACCAGCTACGCGAACATGGTCCTGCATGATGGTCTGCTGAACGTGAGCTACTATTCCAGCCACGAAGGCAAAACCTCGATCTACTTTGCCAAAGTCAGTTATAAATAAATGCAGCTAGTATGACTGTGGCCTGCAATCGAAACGGGAGCGTGAACCAGATTCACTGCTCCCGTTTTTATTTGCACATACAAGGTAATATTACAACAACGCAATCAAAATCGGTGCCAGCAGTGTTACCAGCACCAGGGCCACCGGATAGACGGTTGCATAACTCGTCGCCGGCACACTCGAATCAATGGCAGACGTGACCGCTCCCAGACCAGGCGTGGATGTCATCGCGCCACACAGGCCCCCGGCCGTCTCCAGCAGATTCAGACGTAGCCAGTACCGCGCCGCGAGAAACCCGGACAAGAGCGGCACCACAACCACCACCGCTGCGGCCAGGCACATCGTCAATCCGTTCGCACGGACCACTTCCACGAAATTACCACCTGCCTGACACCCCGCCTGTGCGAGAAAGACCGTCAGTCCGAGTTCACCCAGCAACAACCGGCCCGCGCGTGGCATGCGAACTGACAATCCACCAAACTGGCCGAAGTGCCCCAGCAGCAGCCCGACCAGCAACGGTCCTCCTGCCATACCGAGGGAAAATGACTGACCTCCCAGCGACAGACTCAGCCGCCCCAGGATCATCCCCAGAATCAGTCCGCCCGCCAGGATGATGAGATCCGTTTCATCCGCGGTGCGAGCCCGGTGACCAACGGCGGTCGCAAAACGTTCCAGATCCTCCGGTTCACCCACCGCACGCAGAATATCTCCGTAATGCAGTGTCTGTTCTGAACCGGGAACGAACTCGATATTCTGACGGGTAATACGGGCTATCGTCACACCAAAGCGTGACCGAAAATGCAGATCCTTGAGCGTGCGTCCCACTACTTCTTTGGACGTAATCACAATATTACGCCGCTGCCGCTCCACATCGAGTACGTATTGCGCGTCGGGACAGCGGGTTCCCAACGCTTCAATCACAGTCTCGATCTGCCCCGTCCGGCCGATGACCAGCAAGAGCTGTCCCAGTTCCAGTTGAAATTCTTTTGGAATCGGTCGCGGTTGCCCCTCCACGATCAAGCGTGAAACCTGGCAGTTGGATTTCGCCAGAATGGTTACGTCCCGCAATCGCTTCCCCACCAGATTTCTGTTCTGGACTTCGACCACTTCGCGAATGATATCGCCGCGGGCCGCAGCCGATTCGTTCAGGGCGCGTTCAATTCCACCAGAAAACCACCGGGGTAGAATCTGAATGAAGAAAATCACTCCGATCACACCAAAGGGGTAGGCAATCCCGAATCCGACCGCGACATCCGAACCGGCGGGCAGTTTCTCCGTCGCCGCAGCGAGAGCCGGCGTACTCGTCAGAGCCCCCGCAAACAGGCCGCTCGCCAGGTCGGGACTCAACTTGAAGAGACGTCCCATGAGCCAGACGGCCAGCAGAGCCGAACTCATCATGACTCCCGCCAGCAGCGCCAGCGCTTTGCCACGGTTCAGAAACATCTGCAGAAAACTGGGCCCCGCACCGATGCCCAGGCAGTAGATGAACAGGACAACCCCCGCCAGCCCCGCCTCGGGCGCAATCTGGTAACCCCAGTGTCCTGCCAGCAGACCGGCGAAGATCACACCCGAACTTCCCAGCGAAATTCCACGGACCGCAATTTTTCCCAGTATCAGACCGCAACCGATCACAGCAAATAAAACGACAATCTCTTCGATGGCTCTGCACCTTTCCCTGGCCTCCGGAGCGCTAATTGAATGCCCGCACTATAGTCGACAGGCGGGTTCAGTGCCAGCAGTTCCCTGCTGTCTGACCTCAATCTTCTCCGGAACCCTGATCATAATGCTCAGCCAGAATCGATCGGGTGCGACGAACCAGTTCCACATCCCCCGTCCCGGTTTCAGCGAACGTATCGTCTATCAATACCAGGAACCGCCCCTGCTTCTCCTCAATCACTGCGACCTCTTCCGGCAACTCCGGCCATTCCCAGTCACTGTGCGGATGATAAGACATCCACCAGCAGTCCGTTTCATTAAATTGCACTTCAGGCCAGTCTAAAGCTTCTAATAGAAAAGAACTGTCAAAGTGGGCAGAGTCCGGTTCCCAGCATTCAATCAGAATGCGCAAGATCTGAAGGATCCCCCCCACGGACAGAAGCGGTTTGATCACATCTGTGATCATGGGAAAGTTGAGGCGGACACTATTATGAGAAAACTCACTCCAGCAGCCGGCATCAATTCTCAGTGCGACAAAACTGCCATCGTCAAAAGCATTACAGATTGATTCACTGAATCCTAACTCTTCATCAATACTCCGATCGACATCATTTCTGTAGACTCCCTTGGCGATGATCGGTTCCAGCCCTTTCGCTGTCATAGAAATACGATGACCGTCCGGGTCCATCGCATCCGTAGCCCATGCCTTGAGCAGCGGAGACATCGGCTTCAGCTTGCGCAGCATTTTCGACATCCGCCTGGCAATCTCAGCCGGACTTTCCTTCCGAACACCCCAGTAGATACTAAAGTCATATCCGCTGAACATCTTCTCTCCAGACTGATTTCTTTTCAGAATTGGACTCAGCTTCTGTCTGACACAAAGGAAGACAAAGGGCGCTGAAACAGCACGCTTCAACTCCGCAGACAGATCACCTTGCCTCAAGCCACCAGAACCGATAAAACTATGATTTCCCGGGAAAGTCAAGTCGATTCTATTTTCACTGCAGGCCCTTCATGTTTCAGACACTCCCCTGTCTCCTGTTGCTCTCTCTCAGCTTCACCACCGGTACGGAAACCCTGCTGGACGACTTCAACTACACAACGTCCTCCGCGGCCCGACAGGCGTGGACCGAACTTAAGGGAACACTCCCCCTGGCAATGCAGAAATCAGGCAGCCAGAATGTCCTGCTCCTCTCGGCCCCCTTTCAATCCAACCGTGACATTCCCCGGGCCGGGATCGACAAACAACTCAACCAGAGCCTGACCGCCCCCGGGCTGTTTACGATTGACGTCAAACCGGCTTCGCCCGACAGCAACCATCAGGTCAGCATTTATTTCAAAAGTGGCCCCGGCTGGTATTCGACCTCTGCCCGTATCAAGGGGGCTGATTGGCAGACACTCCGTTTCCCTAAAGGTGATTTTCGCGGCGAAGATAAACCGCGTGGCTGGGATAAAATCGAAACCGTCCGACTGGTCGTCTGGCGGGAATCCGACAGCGAACCCGACACGCACTTTCAGTTCCGCAACCTCAAGGCCATTACCGGCGACGTGACGATTGTCGTCCCCGACCTCAGCCAGAAACAGAAAGAGCAGGACACCTTCTCTGCCGCCGACCGCATCGAAACGTTTCTCGAGACTTCTGGAATCGGTTGTGACCGCATCAGTGAAAGCGAACTCTCGCTGAACACGCTCGGCTCACGTTCCATCGCAATTCTGCCGTTTAATCCCCGTATTTCGTCCCAGGCCTGTGGGGTACTGAATCAGTTTATGGAACGGGGCGGCAAGGTTTATCTGAACTTCAACATCCCGACCGCTCTGGAAAAGAATCTGGGCATCAAAAAAGGCAGCTATTTCAAACCGGACAGTCCGGGCGGACTGGCCTCGATCCACCTGCAGGACGCCGGTATCCTGGGGCTCCCTGCGGAGGTCAAACAGGCTTCCTGGAACCTGGTGACAGCCACCCCAACCGGACACAACGCCCGGATCGTGGGCGAGTGGTACGATGACACAGGTAAACCAACGGGCAAGCCGGCCCTGATCGTCAGCGACCGGGGTGCCTACTTCAGTCATCTGATCCTGGGAGATGATCCGGTCCAGAAACAGGCCCTGCTGACTGCCCTCATGGCACATTTCCAACCCCGGCTCTGGGATGCGATCGCCGCCGGTACGATTCAGCAGGCGGAACAGGTGGGGCCCTTTCACTCTTTTGATGAACTCCGCCGCAGCATTGTGTCCACCGTCACTCCACAACAGAGCAAAGTACTGGCGGCCCGCGATCTGGATCGCACGTCCGCATTACTCGTGCGCGCGAAACAGCTGCTGCAGAAAAAAGAAGCGTTTCAGGCCATCGCCTTTGCCCGGCGCTGTCGCGAAGAGCGGGTCAAAATCTACCTGCTGACCCGCGCCAGTCCGCCACGCGAAGCCCGTGCGTTCTGGGACCACAGTCCAACCGGCCCCTACCCGGGCGACTGGGATCGCACCTGTAAAGAGCTTGCCGATGCTGGCTTTAACATGCTCATCGTCAACATGCTCTGGGGCGGTCTGGCCCACTACCCCAGTGATGTTCTTCCCCGCAGCAATTCCTACGAAGTCTATGGGGACCAGATCGAACAGTGCCTCCAGGCGGCGCATAAACATGGTCTCGAGCTCCATGTCTGGAAAGTGAATCACAATCTCTCGACCGCTCCGCCGTCGTTCGTCAGACAGTTACGTGACGCGGGGCGGACCCAGGTCAGTGTGACCGGCGAACAGAGCGACTGGCTCAATCCGGCTCATCCCGAAAACTTTCAGCTCGAAGTCGACAGCATGCTCGAAGTCGTTAAAAAGTATCCCGTGGATGGCATTCACTTCGATTACATCCGCTATCCCAATGATCGCCACGATTACAGTGACTATAGCCGTCAGAAATTCGAGGCCGACACCGGCATCAAAGTCAGCAACTGGCCTACCGACTGTTACAAGGGGAAGCTCAAAAGCCAGTACCGCGACTGGCGTGCCAACCAGATCACCCGGCTCGTTGAAACCGTATCACGCGAAGCACGCAAGATCCGCCCCGGCGTGAAACTTTCCGCTGCCGTCTTCCGCGAATATCCGGACTGCCGGGAATGGGTGGCCCAGGACTGGCCTCTCTGGGCCAGACGCGGGTATCTCGATTTCATCTGCCCCATGGATTACACCGCCAGTGACGAACAGTTCCGCCTCTGGATTGAAGATCAGCAGAAACACCTGGCCGGCAGCATCCCTGTCTACCCCGGCATCGGTGCACTCTCATCAGAGGCAACACTGAGCAGCGATCGTGTTCTAGGACAGGTTGATGTAACCCGACAGCTCAACACGGGGGGGTTTACTGTCTTCAGCCTCAATCCGCAGACACTCTCCAGTGTCGTCCCCGATTTCAAACGCAGTGCCGGGAAAGTCAAGGCGACTCCCCCGCATCGCGCGCCGAAAAAGCGTTAACTCTGAATAAACAAAAACAGGCAGGCCAGGAAAATCCCCAACCTGCCTGTGTTCCTGCTTTACAGCGAGTCAATCTTCGGCCCGGCTTCCGTCGCCACACATCTTCACCACTTTTGGGTTGAAGCGTGCTACGATTTCCACCAGGTCCTGCTGCTCGGCCATAACCTCATTAATGTTTTTGTAAACACCGGGAACTTCGTCAGCCCCCGCTGAGATTACAGTGATGCCTCGTTTCTCCAGATCGTTTTTCACCGCCTTCCAGCGGTACTTATCCTTCGCTTTGTTACGAGACATGCAGCGTCCTGCACCATGCGATGCCGAGTTCAGGCTCGCTGGATTTCCTTTTCCACGAACCACGAACGCCGGATCGGCCATCGAACCGGGAATCACACCCATCTCGCCTGCTGCCGCTGGAGTTGCCCCCTTACGGTGCACGTAGACCTCCCGGCCGCCGTGCTCTTCCTTCCAGGCGAAGTTGTGGTGATTCTCCACGCCGGAGATCACTTTGCTTCCCAGTAGAGCCGCCACGTTCTTATGGATCACAGCATGGTTAGCTGCAGCGTAGTCGCCCATCAGATTCATCGCTGCCCAGTATTCCTGGCCGGCTTCCGAATCCATGTCCAGCCATGCCAGTCGTCCCAGGTGCTGATGACGCTTTCGCAGTTGCGACTGCGCAATCGCTGAATACGTGCTGCATACCGACGCACCGGTTCCCCGGCTACCGCTATGGCTCAACAATGCCACATATTCACCTGCAGTCAGGCCCAGCTCTGCATCATCTTCCGAAATCGTCAGGACACCGAACTCAACAAAGTGGTTGCCCGAACCCGAAGATCCCAGCTGTTTCCATGCCTTGTCTTTGTTCTGACGTGTCACTTTCGTCACCGTCCAGTCCTGATCCATCACCGCATGATGCTGCTTCTTCTCGTGAGCCGTACCCACGCCGAATACGGTTCCTCGATTCAGCGCCTCGATGAATTGATGACGTTTGTCATCCAGTGCATCAACGGCCGTATCCAGAACCGACAGCTTCATACGGCAGGCGATATCCACACCGACCGCGTAAGGAATCACTGCGTTTTCCAGTGCCAGTACGCCGCCGATAGGCAGACCATAACCGATGTGTGCATCAGGCATCAGCGCAGCGCCGTAGGCCGATGGAACATGGCACGCCAGTTCCATCTGGGAGAACGCACCTTCATCGATGCCATCCTTACCCCAGATCTGGTAATCGATTGGCTCAACAACTTCTTCCGAGTTATCTTCAACCAGCTCTGCAGCCAGGGCTCCGAATGCCTCATCTTCCAGGAAGTCCTCAGGCGCAGCGATGACCTGCTGCATGCGCGCTTTAACTTCCTTACCGCGAATATTTTCATTCGCGACGGCCTGCTGAATCGCCGTCATGGCCGTCTTCAGACAATACTGTGGAACACCCAGTTTCAGTAACTGTCGAGAGTTCATCTCTCTTCTCCTCATACATAAAAAACATTCAGACCCGATTTCCGCTCGGGTCACATATCATTCTATTCCAATTTGTTCTCACTGGACACCGGAGTAGTAAGAAGGTTCCCGGTTTCCGACTTTACCTGGAGAAAAACCGAAAAGTAACTCTGCCTGGGACGCGATCCTTCATTCTTTCTCTGCATATGCCCAAAAACGTCCCATCTCCGCCAACACTCAATCAGGCACTCGCGTAAAACTAACAACAGGTGATCGCACCGGCACGTTGCTACAGACGAAGTCGATAACCGATTCCTGACAGCAAACGAAACACAAAAATCCTGTAAGCTCAGGCAGAAACGCCTGTTAGAATACGCCGCACGGAACTATCGATACTGTAACGAGATACGTCACTTTATCCCGATCCGCGTCTTGCAAAGGCCCGGAACGACGATTAGAATAAATCATTGAACCTGAATTCGGGAACACAAGCATTGCTCCCCCGTTCCCGGAACATCTGCCATCCCGCCTGCTGAACCTTGGGGTTCAGCTACCGCCGTAGCAAACTGATATGGATTGTCGGTCGGACAGGCATCACCAGAGATTCATTGACAAGTTAAGTTTGAAAAGCCCCGTCCCCGGCGGCCGATCATCCACTTGAAAATTACTATCCAGAAGGTGAATGTCATGCTTCTTCTGTGTTCGAGCAAGCGCATCGTCCCTGCTCTCGTTCTCACTTTCCTGTGTACTTCACTCACTCAGGTGAGCGCTGAAAAGACAACAAAAGTCTCCCCAGCCAGAATACGTTCCATCCTTTCGGAAAACTGTTTCCAGTGTCACGGACCGGATGCCAAGAAACGCGCTGCCGACCTCCGCTTCGATACCCGTGACGGCGCCTTTGCCGACCTGGGTGGTCACAAAGCCATTGTGCCCGGCAACCTGAAGGAAAGCGAACTCATCGCCCGCATTACAACCGACGACGGCGACCTCCTCATGCCGCCGACCGACAGCGGGAAGAAACTGAAGCCGGAAGAAATTAAACAACTCAAACTCTGGATCGAACAGGGTGCTCCCTGGCAGGATCACTGGGCCTTCGTAAAACCACAGAAAGCACCACTGCCTTCCGTCTCACAACCGGACTGGGTAAAGAGTCCCGTCGATCAGTTCATCCTGGCGCGGCTCGATGAAGAAGGTCTCAAACCCACTGCCGAGGCTGATCGTCGTACTCTCATTCGACGAGTCACCCTGGACCTCACCGGACTGCCTCCCACGCCGCAGGAAGTGGAATCGTTTGTAAATGACAAAAGTCCCAATGCCTATGAGAAGGTTGTGGATCGACTGCTGCAGTCTCCCCGGTACGGCGAGCACATGGCCCGCTACTGGCTGGACATCGCCCGTTACGGCGACACTCACGGTCTGCACCTTGATAACTACCGCGAAATGTGGCCTTACCGCGACTGGGTCATCAATGCCTTCAATACCAACAAACACTACGATCAGTTTGTGATCGAACAGTTGGCCGGTGACCTGCTCCCGAATGCGACACTCGACCAGCAGATCGCCACTGGCTTCAACCGCTGTCACGTGACCACCAACGAAGGGGGTTCGATTGCCGAAGAAGTCTATGTGCGCAACGTTATCGACCGGGTGGAAACGACAGGCCAGGCCTTTATGGGGCTCACCCTCGGCTGTGCCGTCTGTCACGACCACAAGTTCGATCCCTTTACGAAAACCGAATTCTATCAGCTGTTTGCATTCTTCAATAACCTTGACGGCCCCGCGATGGACGGGAACATCAAAGACTCACCCCCTTCCGTCCGTGTCCCCGATGATGCCCAGTCCAAGCAACTCCAGGCTTATAAAGATCAGATTGCATCCATTGAAAAACGGGGAGCCGACCGCACCAAGGTGAACGAACCCGCGTTTCAGTCCTGGCTCCAGTGGAAGCAGCAGATTCAGAAGACGGGCAGCAACCCCGACCTCTCCATTCCGCAACCCAGCGGTCTGCTGGCTGCTTACTCGCTCGACGAGAAAGAAGGCGACGCCGCTGCAGACAAAACGAACGCCAAAAACAAAGCGTCTGTCAAAGGGGCTCCCAAATGGGTCGCCGGTAAATTCAATAACGGATTCCAGTTCGCCCCCGGCAGCTATCTCGATCTGGGAAAAACCGGACAGTTTGCGAAAGCAACCCCTTTCAGTTATGCCATCTGGGTCAAAACCAACGGCAAAACTTCGGGTCCAATCGTCTCCAGCATTAATCCTAATTCGCGTGAACGAGGCTACGACCTGCAGATCACTAACCAGACCCTCAGTGTGCGTCTGATTGACCGCTGGCCCGGATATGCCGTCCAGGTGCAGACCAAGAATAATGAAATCACGCCCAACCAGTGGCACCACGTCTGCGTGACCTACGATGGTTCCGCGAAAGCCCATGGCGTGACCATCTATGTTGACGGCAAAGAGTCCGAGCTGACTATCTCCTCTGACTCCTTTAAAAATACGACTCCTCTGAACTCGGCCACGATTCTGCTGGGTCATTCACCAACCAAGCAGCACCTGACGAACGGCTTCGTGGACGAATTTCGTATCTACGATCACGAACTCTCAGAAACCGAAGTTAATCAGGTCTACTTCGATCATCAGATTGAACCGGTCCTGAAGCTGGCTGCCGACAAACGTACTCCCCAGCAAACTGAATTGCTGAGACAGTACTATCTGAACCAGTTCGATTCCGAATATCGCAAGCTGCTGGCCGAGAAGGTCAAAGTCAAAGCACAGGAAGAAAAACTGATTGCGTCGCTCCCCACGACACTGATCTTCCGCGAACGCAAGACCATCAAAGAGGCCTTCGATCTCAAGCGGGGACAATACGATCAGAAAGGGGATAAAGTCGATCGGAAAACTCCGTCGCAGTTCCCTGCCATGGCAGCCGAATGGCCCGTCAACCGGTTGGGCCTGGCGAAATGGCTTGTCGATCCCAGTCATCCGCTGACATCCCGCGTTGCCGTCAACCGGTTCTGGCAGCAGTTGTTCGGCACCGGTATCGTCGAAACCAGTGAAGACTTCGGTAACCAGGGTGCCGTCCCCAGTCATCCCGAACTGCTGGACTGGCTCTCCGTCGATTTCCAGGAACACCAGTGGGACGTCAAACGGCTGATGAAACAGCTCGTGATGTCCGCCACTTATCGTCAAAACTCCAGCGTCACCCCGGAACTATATCAGCAGGATCCCGAGAACCGTCTGCTGGCTCGCGGCCCCCGCTTCCGTCTGGATGCAGAAATGTTGCGTGACCAGGCACTCGCCGTCAGCGGTCTGCTCGTTCCCAAAGTAGGTGGCCCCAGTGTCAAACCGCCTCAACCTGATGGACTCTGGTACGCCGTCGGTTACTCCGGCTCCAATACGGTCCGATTTAAACAGGATACGGGCCCTGAGAAAGTCTTTCGCCGCGGACTGTATACCTTCTGGAAACGGACCTCACCCCCGCCGGAAATGTCGACCTTCGATGCACCCAGCCGGGAAGCCTGCACCATGCGTCGCGAACGGACCAACACACCACTGCAGGCCCTGTTGCTGCTGAACGATCCGCAGTACATGGAAGCCGCTCGTGCCTTTGGCGAACGCATGATGAAAGAAGGCGGTTCGTCTCCCGAAGAGCGGATCAGGTTTGCTTACACAATGGCCACTGGTCATCCGATCTCAACGGAAAACCTGACCCTGATTAAACAAACGTTTGATGACATGCTGGCTGAATACCAGAAAGCTCCTGAAGCTGCCAAAGAACTGATTGCTGTTGGCGAGTCCAAACCTGACGAGAAACTGAATCCGCAGGAACTGGCCGCCTGGACCATGGTGGGCAACCTCATCCTCAACCTGGATGAAGTGCTCAATAAAAATTGACGACGTTGTTCTTCATCATTCCACAGCATCCACGCCGGACAGCAACAGCTGCGGCTTAGAACTCAACAGAAATAAACAGGTATCGTCATGAATCCCATGCAGGAACATCTCTCACAGATCACGCGACGTCATTTTTTCAAAGCGGGTGGCCTCGGACTGGGAACCGCCGCCCTGGCCTCTCTCGAGGCCAATCGTCAGCCCTTGCAGGCAGCGAATCCCGAACCGCAGGCGACCGGCGGACTCCCCGATATTCCCCACTTCGCTCCCAAAGCGAAGCGGGCCATCTATCTGTTCATGGCGGGTTCCCCTTCACAGATCGACACGCTCGACTACAAACCGGAGCTCGACAAACTTTTCGACAAAGACCTGCCCGAATCCGTCCGACAGGGACAGCGACTGACGACGATGACCTCTGGCCAGTCCCGCTTTCCGCTGGCTCCGTCGAAATTCAAATTCACCAAACACGACAACGGTGGCGATGGTGCCTGGGTCAGCGAACTGCTGCCTCACACCGCAGGCATCGTCAAAGATATTTCCATCGTCCGCTCGCTGTGGACGGAAGCCATCAACCACGACCCGGCAATCACCTATATCTGCACCGGCAACCAGTTGCCCGGTCGCGCCAGCCTCGGTTCCTGGCTGAGCTACGGGCTGGGTTCAATGAATGAAAACCTGCCTGCCTTCGTTGTTCTCACCTCCACCTGGTCGGGTCGGCAACAGGCCCAGGCGCTTTACAACCGTCTCTGGGGCAGCGGATTTCTGCCGAGTAAATACTCGGGTGTCTCACTGCGTTCGCAGGGCGATCCGGTGTTGTTCCTTTCTAACCCGCCAGGCGTCTCTGCCAAATTGCGTCGCCGCATGCTGGATACCCTCTCGCAGGTGAACCAGAACGAATACGAAAGTATCGGCGATCCGGAAATCCAGACCCGTATCTCACAATACGAGATGGCCTTCCGCATGCAGACTTCGGTTCCCGAACTGACCGACATCACCAAGGAAACCAAAGCCACACTCGACATGTATGGCCCCGAGGTCCATAAGCCGGGCACATTCGCCTATCACTGTCTGCTTGCCCGTCGCATGGCCGAACGGGGAGTCCGCTTCTCGCAGATCTTCCACCGTGGCTGGGACCAGCACGCGAATATCGCAGGCGACCTGCCCAAACAATGTAAGGACATCGACCAGCCGGCAGCCGCTCTGGTCAAAGACCTCAAACAGCGTGGCATGCTCGATGACACCCTCGTCATCTGGGGCGGTGAATTCGGCCGTACGGTCTACTGTCAGGGGAAACTCAGTCGTGAAAACTACGGACGTGACCACCATCCTCGCTGCTTCTCCGTCTGGATGGCTGGCGGCGGCATCAAAAAAGGACAGGTCTACGGGTCGACCGACGATTTCAGTTACAACATCGTCGACAAGCCGGTCCACATCCATGATTTCAACGCAACGATCCTCCAGTGCCTGGGCATTGATCATCGCAAACTGACCTATAAATTCCAGGGCCTTGATCAGCGGCTGACCGGCGTCGAAGAACATCACCCGGTCAAAGACATCCTCGCCTGATCTCCCGTGCTACATACAAAAAAAGAGGCAGTCTATAAAGACTGCCTCTTTTCGTATTCACAGCTTTACAGAATCGCTTACTTCTCAGCAGCCTGCTTCTGCAGTTTCAGCATCTGTGCCGCATAACGCTTGCCGAACTCTCGCTCTGCTTCCGCATTGAAGTGCACCTGATCGCTTTTCGCAGGCAGACCTTTTGAAGAGGCCACCGCGGTAGCAGGCACCGTCTCTGCAATTCCATGCAGCGACTTGTTGACGGTCTCGGCACCGGGGCGTGTGAAAAACTCCCCCAGTTCTCCCATAACGAACGGCATGTCCGGTTCGTTCAGATCTTTGCGCAAATCCGCGATCATGCCCGAAAGTCGCTTCTGGTATGAGTTATACAGCTTGGGATTGGAAGAATCCCCTTCCCCCTGGTGCCAGATCGCACCTTTAATCTCGCCATACTTCTGATTCTCTTTCGCCAGCTTGACGGCACGCTCATACAGATCGCCCCCTTTGACCCAGCGACTGAGGGGTGTTCCGCCCACGGCTGCGGGGATCAGACCAATCGTCACACCCGGCTTTGCATCAGCAATCACGGGACCAAATCCGGAACCGGGCCCCACGCCGGCAATCTTGGGTTTATCGAAGTGCAAAGGATCGGTAGCTGGCACCCATTTCCCCTGCTTGTCGAGTTTCAACACCCGGGGATGTGCCTTGTTAGTCGCGGGATCGACTTTCCCCCGACCAGCCATATTTGACTGTCCGATCAGCAGATAGATTTCAAATTTTTCCTTGGGAGGTAACTGAGACGCTTTCTCTTCCGCCCGGGTTGTACTCAGAACCGTAAACAGCCCCATGAACAGGGCCACACTCAACAGCAGTTTAATTTTCATTTTTTGGGATTCCAGCCTGAAAAGAAAAGACAATTCGATCATACTTTCATTTACTATAGAAGGTCATCCAATGGGATATCAAGCAACCGGTTTCAAGTTTTACAGAAGGAATCTCTGCAGCATGAATTTCCGTTTCACAATCGCGCTCATCGCTTGTACCCTCTTAGCCGCAACGCAATTCGCGGGCTTCGAGTCCTCTTCTCCCCTCCGGGCAGCAGAACAGAAACAGAAAAAGAAAGCCAACTCCCCCAAGACCGGCTGGAAACCGCTCAAGGATGCGGAATTCAAAGTCTATAAAAAAACCGACCAGGGCGATCTGCATCTGAATATTTTCAAACCCGCTGACTGGAAACCCGGCGACTCCCGTCCTGCGGTTGTCTTCTTCTTTGGAGGGGGCTGGCGGAGTGGAAATCCCAGTCAGTTTGAACCTCACTGCCGTTACCTCGCCTCGCGTGGCATGGTCGCCTGCGCGGCCGAATACCGCATCAAATCCAAGCACGACACCACCCCCTTCGAATGCGTCGCCGATGGTAAATCAGCCGTCCGCTGGATTCGCGAACACGCTGCAGAACTGGGAATTGACCCCAATCGCATCGTTGCCGGAGGCGGTTCGGCCGGTGGACACGTCGCCGCCTGCACGGGCACGGTAACTGGTTTCGATGAACCGAACGAAAACAAAAAGATCTCTTCCGTCCCCAATGCGATGGCTCTGTTCAACCCGGTCGTTGACACCACCGAAACCGGCTGGAAAGGGGGACCGCAACAGCTCGGAGAACGTTGCAAGGAAATCTCTCCCATCCATTTCGTGCGGAAGGGGGCCCCACCTACGATTATTTTCCACGGCACCGGCGACACAACAGTACTTTTCGAAAACGTCGAACGCTTTAATGATCAGATGAAGCAGAAAGGTAACCGCTGTGAGCTCATCGCTTACCCGGATCAACCGCACGGTTTCTTCAACCTGAGTCGTAACAAAAAGAACTACGAAGACACCATCGTGAAACTGGACGCGTTTCTGACCTCGCTGGGCTACCTGCCTCCTCAAAAATAAGTCCGCTGGCGACATCCTGAAACATCCTCCCTCAATCCCAACCAGGATCTGACGACATGACCGGTCTTTCCCCAGCCCGACTGTTGGCCTCCGTTCTCCTGTTCTCCGCTGTCTGCAGCCTCTCCCCCCTGGCAGCAGCGGAGATCAAACCGCCCCGCTCGCTTGATCCACGGATCAAGATCGAACTTTTCGCGGCCGAACCGGATATCGTCACTGTCACCGGTCTCACCGTCGACCAGCGGGGACGCGTCTTTGTCGTCGAAAGTCACACTCACTTTCGCCCCGAGAATTACGAGGGCCCCAAAACCGATCGGATTCGATTACTGGAGGACACCACAGGTGACGGTCGTGCCGACCGGATTCAGACGTTCTACGAAGGCTCGACCGAAACCATGAACGTCGCCGCCCATCCGGATGGCTGGATCTACGTCGCCACCCGCAGCTCCATTTTCAGACTGCGTGACAAAGATGACGACGGAAAAGCGGACCTCCGCCAGAATCTGGTTCAACTGGAAACCACAGCCACCTATCCACACAACGGCTTCTCAGGCTTTGCATTCGACTTCTTTAACAACATCTATTTCGGTATGGGAGAAAACGAAGGAGCCGACGCCGAACTCGTGGGTGACTTCGGCAACATTTATTTCACCCTCGGCCAGAATTACGGAGACGATGCAACACTCGTCGGCAAAGGCAGCATCCGCATTCCCGCCCTGCGGGGTGAAGGAGGCGTCTTCCGCTGTCGCACTGATGGCAGTCGCCTCGAACGTATTGCCACCGGCTTCTGGAACCCTTTCCACCTCTGCTTCGATGTCTACGGCCGCATGTTTGTTGGCGATAATGATCCCGGTAATCGTCCCCCCTGTCGCCTGCTGACCATCGTTCAGGGAGGTGACTACGGCTACCGGCGTCGTACACTCGAACCCTTTATCGCAGTCAATGCCGAAACACCGGGTACACTGCCCATGACCTCCTCTACCGGCGAGTCTCCTACGGGTGTCATCTCTTACGAATCGGACCAGCTCCCCGCCGACTATCTTGGCGACCTGCTCGTGGCCAGCTGGGGCGAACACCGTATTGACCGCTACCACCTCACCCCCGATGGTGCCTCGTTCAAAACCACCACACAACCGGTCATCGCCGGCGAGGAACACTTCCGTCCCGCGGGCATCGCCGTTGGTCCCGATGGCTGTCTGTATGTCGGCGACTGGGCCGATCGTTCTTACCCCCTGCATGGCAAAGGACGCGTCTGGAAGATCAGCACCGTAAAACCGGAGTTGTCTCCCCGCGACAACCAACTGACTTCCCCCGACTGGCAGCAACGCCAGAACGCGGTTCGCACCTTACTCGCGCAGAAGAAGCCTGGTATCGACAAGCTCCAAACTGCCCTCGGCAATACCGATCCTCGTGTTCGAGCCGGCGCCTTGAATGCCCTAACCAGCGTTAACAGACTGACGCCCGCACTCATCGCCGACCTGCTCAAAGACAAAGAACCCGGCATCCGCGAACAGGCGGTCACGATTCTTCCCGCCGACCAGGTCGACTTCGCACAGGTTGCCCGGGAAGATCAGTCCCCAGCTGTCCAGGCTGCAGCCCTCAGACGCATCTCAAACAAACAGAGCCTGCCTCTGCTATGCGAACGCCTACACAGCAACGACCCGTTCATGCAACAGGCCGCTCGCGAAGGGCTCCGACAAACACTGACCAACGCAGAGCTCGTTGAGCTGTTCTCCCAGAACGACGATCCCGCCGCCCGGCTGGCAGCAATCTTCCTGCTCAAAGAGAGCAACACCCCAGCCGATGAAAGCCTGCTGAAACAGGCCCTCATAGATAAAAATCCCGATGTGCGATTCGTCGCCGTCGAGTGGATCGGCCGCGATCAGCTTAAACAGTTCCGCGAAACACTGGTCGCTGACCTCGCCAGTCAGGCTACGACCCCCGACCTGCTCAAAGCCTACCTGGCTTCCATCGCGCAACTCGATGGCGTGATGAAAGACTGGACGCGGGGCACGACAGGCGACTGGTGGGTTACCAAATCACAGGCACAACAACTGGCCGCCCGCCTGCTGGATCTTCCCGAAACGTCGCCCGAAGTGTTAAAACAGATTCTGCTCTTCCTGCCCGCGAAACATCCCGCGTTAAGTGAAGCCAAACTGATCACGCTGACGCAATCCACTGACGCGGGAGTCCGTACCGAAGCCATCCGCAGTCTCCGCGAACTCAACACGAATACCGCGCGTCAGCAACTGCTGCAGCTCGCCACTAATTCAAAAGCCGACGCCCACCTCCGCGCGGAAGCCATCATCGGCCTCTCTGCCACTCAACCTGAGAATGTCAGACCCCTGCTCAAGTTGGCTGCTGACACCAACCCGACCGTCGCCAACGAAGCCCTGCGAACACTGCGTGGTGCTTCGCTCAGTCCATCACAACAGACAACGCTGAAACAGCTGGCTGTAGAGAACAACGCGGCCGCCGCTCTTATACAGCGGATTCTGAATCAAAGTCCTGCAGAAACAAAACCGAACCGGGACGAACTCTCCGCGTGGATGCAAACCCTCGCCGGTCCCGCAGACCCCCGCGCCGGTCAGCGTCTCTTCTTTCATCCCCAGGGCCCCGGCTGCTTCCGTTGCCATCAAATCGACGGTCGCGGACAACAGGTCGGCCCCGGTCTGATTCGCACCAATGGTCGCATCGCTTTGAACCGGGAACGTCTGGTCGAAGCGATCATCAATCCCAGTAAAGATATTGACCCCGGCTTTCTCCCGCTGACGATCGTCACCATCGATGGTCAGACCGCCTCGGGCATTTATCACAAGCACAATAATAAGGAGCGTTCGATTTACGACTCCAACGGGAAAATCCGCTCATTCAAAATCGACGAGATCGAAGAAATGGTCCCTTCCCAAACCTCGATCATGCCTAACGGCTTGGTGGACCAGATGACCCTCCAGGAATTTCGTGATCTAATTGCCTACCTGCTGCCGGAATCGAATTCGAAGTCGAAACCTGGTTCCGAGTAATCGCAGCTCAGCGAACGGCGCCCCCATTCACATTGATGACCTGACCGGTGATATAAGCCGCTTCCCGACTGCAGAGAAACCGCGCCATGTTGGCGATGTCCTGGGGAGTTCCCCAGCACTCCATCG
This sequence comes from Gimesia chilikensis, assembly GCF_008329715.1. Taxonomy (GTDB): domain Bacteria; phylum Planctomycetota; class Planctomycetia; order Planctomycetales; family Planctomycetaceae; genus Gimesia; species Gimesia chilikensis. The sequence continues at coordinate 82,864 of NZ_VTSR01000013.1, forward strand.
GGGTTTCCTGTTTGACCCGCTCCTGCCAGACTTCACTCGCCGATTCCCCCCAGGCCGTCAGAATCCAGCCGGGGGCAATACAGTTCACGCGAACCTTGGGGGCCAGCGAGACCGCCAGCGAACGACTGAAACCCATGATGGCATTCTTACTGGTCGCGAACAGCTCACCACTGGCCCCTTCCATTCCCCGATCCGACTGGTCCCAGCCGATATTCAGTATACAACCATGACCCTGTTCGATCATGCGACGCCCTACTTCACGCGACAGCAGAACGGTTCCCCGCACATCAATATCGAACAGTTTTTCGAGCTTCGCGCCATACTCCAGTTTGGCCTGATCTCCCGTCAGCAGATCAACGCCCGCGTTATTTACCCAAATGTCCAATGCTCCCCATTTCTGAAAAGCTCGATTTATAAAATCGTCATACTTTTCCTGGTGAGCCAGCTCGAGGGAGAGCATCTCCGATTCCCGTCCGCGACTCCGGATCTCTTCCACCACCGCCTCGGCTGCTTGAGACGAATTCCGATAATGGATCAGCACGTCCGCCCCCGCCTCAGCCAGCTCCAGCGCAATGGCTTTTCCGATGCCCGAAGAGGACCCGGTCACCATTGCTTTCTTACCGGTCAAATCGCAGAACGCAGAGACAGACACCACATAACCCCTTACTGACAAGAGACTTATTCACATAAAACAAGTCTTATTTCGCGAATAATTAGATAAACTGGATAAATACTAGTTGACGATCGGGCAGAGCACTACCATAATTGCCAACGAAATAAGGGAGCGGTCTTCAATTTCTGAAATGAAGCGACTCTCCTACGTCACATCTTTCGCCTGTCTGGCAACATTACAAGTAGTAGTTGAATATTTCAGCTGAGATCTGCGCGCCATGTAATACAGGCGATTTAGGGCCACAATGTTTTGAACAATTGGTATGGCCAGCGGTTGGCTGCTTGTTTTTCATGATTTAACTTCCCCACGCTGACGTGAGTGGAACGAACAAATTTGCCCCACAGGCTGGTCACGTATATAAAGTGACCGGTTTTAAACGAGCTCTATTGCATGAATTTAAAAAAGGAAACTAGTGATATGGCCACAAATCTTGTGGATCCGCCCCAGGAAGGAACGACCCAGCGTTTTCCGACGCTGCCAGATCATCTGGAGAAAAACCTCGTTAAAGTTTTCAAACTGCTGTCCGACGAAACGCGACTGCGGATTATGCTTTATCTGGCCCAGGAAGAAGAATTATTCGTAACTGCCTTGTGTGAAAGGCTGAATCAGAGCCAGCCGGCTGTGAGTCACCACCTCGCACTCCTTCGCGACGCAGGCTTAATTGAAGCACGCCGCGACGGCAAACACAACTTCTATTCGATCTGCCGGACCCATTTCCACGCGATCATGGCTGAACTGTTCAACAGTTTTAATGATCCCAATGAGAATATTATCCGCATCGATAATTTCGTCCTCACCCAGGACCTGAGCTGATTCCCTTTCGAATCAATTCAAATTTGAAAAAAACGACCGAAGAGGCCGGCCATCAGCGCCGGTCTCTTTTTATTTGCGCCAATCTTTGATAGAACATATCAGATTTGACCCGAATTTCTTCAATCCCTTAAGATCAGTGTAGACAATGCAGAAAACAGCGAAGTTAGCCCTTGCCGATGGCAGCGTATTCACAGGGACGGCTTTTGGTGCGGACGGAGAAGTCCACGGTGAAGTTGTGTTCAACACGAGCATGACCGGGTACCAGGAAATCCTGACCGACCCTTCTTACTGCGGACAGATCGTCACCATGACCTATCCGCAGATCGGAAACTACGGCATCGCCCCCGAAGATATTGAGTCCGGCGGAATCGCTCTGCAGGGCTTCATCGTTCGTGAGCTCTGCGAAATTCCCAGCAACTATCGCTCGACACAGACTCTTGATGAATACCTCAAAGCCGCAGGCGTCATCGGACTGCAGGGAATCGACACCCGCGCCCTGGTGCGGAAGATCCGAACCTCCGGCGCCATGACCGGCGTCCTCTCCACGGTCGACCTGGATGATGAATCGCTTGTCAAAAAAGCCCAGAGCAGCCCGCAACTCGTCGGCCAGGATCTGGTCAGCAAAGTTCTGCCCGCGGAAGCCCGCGAATGGGATGAAGGCCTGCATCCGCTGGCCCACAGCAGTTCGACTCACTCCCTCTCCGGAAAAACCATCACCAACATGGCCGAAGGGGAAGATCAGGCGGAAAGCAATTACCACATCGTTGCCATCGATTACGGCATGAAGTGGAACATCCCCCGTCACCTGAAACAGCTCGGCTGCCGCGTAACGATTCTCCCCGGAAACTGCACCGCGGAAGACGTTCTCGCCCTCAACCCGGACGGCGTCTTCCTCTCCAACGGCCCCGGAGACCCGGAACCGTTGACCTACGCCATTGAGACGATTCGTAACCTGCTGGGCAAAGTCCCCATCTTCGGGATCTGTCTCGGACACCAGTTGCTCGGACTCGCCTGCGGTTGCAAGACCTTCAAGCTCAAGTTCGGACACCGCGGCGCGAATCAGCCGGTTCTCAACGAAGACACCAGACAGGTGGAAATCACCTCGCAGAACCACGGTTTTGCCATCGATCCTGAAACCATGCCGGACGATGTCGAAGTCACCCACACCAACATGAACGACAACACTGTCGCCGGGCTCCGCCACAAAACTCATGCTGCCTTCAGTGTGCAATACCACCCTGAAGCCTCGGCCGGCCCCCACGACAGCCACTACCTGTTCAAACAGTTTTTTGACAGCATCTGTCAAACACGGGTTTCTTCCTGATCGCCGCATTTTATCCTCTATATCAGGGTTGAAATGAATCGCATTTTTCATTTCAATTCAACCGGCTGGCGTGGAAATTCCGTACCAGCCAGGCATCCCCCGCCAATAAGTTAAGTTTCCCAATACAAAATTCCAGTGAGTACAGCGAGGGAATTCCGATCCCTCCGTTTCATACAGACCATCGACTTGATAGAAAGAACTCCACATGGCTCTCGAACGCACCCTGATCCTGATTAAACCCGATGCGGTTCAGCGCCGGCTCGCCGGCACCATCCTGTCCCGCTTCGAAAACAAAGGCCTCAAAATTGTCGGCCTCAAACTCATGCAGGTCACCAAGGAACTCTCCGCCGAACATTACGCAGAACATGTGGAAAAGCCGTTCTACCCGCTGCTCGAAGAATTCATCACCTCCGGCCCGGTTATTGCCATCGCCGCTGAAGGACCGGAAGCCATTTCCGTCGTCCGCTCCATGATGGGATCCACCAACGGTCGCGAATCCGCTCCAGGCACCATTCGGGGTGACTTTGGCGTCAGCCGCCAGATGAACCTCGTCCACGGTAGCGATGGCCCCGAAGCTGCCGCCCGCGAAATTCCGATCTACTTCAAACCTGAAGAACTGGTCGATTACGAATCCTCACTGAGCGCCTGGGTCTGTGCTGACGACGAAAAATAGTCGTCCGCCGCTCCGTTCAAGTTGATATAACGACAACAGGGCCACCGGTTAAATCCGGCGGCCCTGTTGTTTTTGGCTGTCTGGTAAAGACGATTAAGAGGCTTTCTCAATCGCCCGCTTGACCGCAGCACCCATGTCTGCCGGGCTTTCCGCCACAACAACACCGGCTGCTTCCAGAGCGGCAATCTTCTCATCCGCTGTACCACTACCGCCGCTGATAATCGCACCAGCGTGCCCCATCCGTTTTCCGGGAGGCGCTGTTTTACCGGCGATGAAACCGGCAACCGGCTTGGTCACATGCTCTTTGATATATTCCGCTGCTTCGATTTCAGCGGTTCCCCCGATCTCACCGATCAGCATGATCGACTCGGTCGCAGGATCGTTCTGGAACATCTCCAAAAGATCGATGAAGGTCGTCCCGATAATCGGGTCACCACCAATACCGATCGCAGTACTCTGTCCCAGACCAATGTTCCCCAGCTGCCAGGCCGCTTCGTAAGTCAGCGTACCACTCTTACTAATCAGGCCAACGGAACCGGGCGTATGAATGTAACCGGGCATAATGCCGATCTTGGCGATCCCCGGAGTAATCACACCCGGGCAGTTCGGACCAATCAGGCGACTCGGCTTGTCTTTCAGGTATTCCATCACCCGTACCATATCGGTGACGGGCACACCTTCGGTGATCGCGATGATCAGTTCGATACCGGCATCAGCGGCTTCCATGATCGCTTCGCCACAGAACGGAGGTGGCACGAAGATCAGGCTGGTGTTGGCACCGGTCTTCTCGACCGCTTCTTCCACGGTGTTGAATACCGGGAAACCATCAACCTCGGTTCCCCCTTTACCGGGAGTCACGCCCCCCAGCATCGGTGTGCCATATTCCCGGCACTGCTGGCTGTGAAACAGCCCGGATTTACCGGTGATCCCCTGGCAAATGACGCGTGTCTTTTCAGTAACTAAAATACTCATAATCTGTCACCCTTGCGGGAAATGTGTTTTATTAAAAGATGGCTAAGATCGCTTTTTGCAAAACAACCACGTCACACGAGCGGCGACCTGACAGACAGGTCGCCCGCCTGTACTAAGTACTCAAAGTGGCCACAACCTTCTGAGCGGCGTCGGTCAGGTCGTTTGCGGAAATAATATCCCGACCACTCTCTGCCAGCATCTTCCGGGCGGTATCCACGTTGGTCCCTTCCAGTCGTACCACCAGGGGTACCGTGAAACCAACCTTTTCATAAGCTTCCAGTAACGCGGTCACGATCGTATCACACTTCATGATCCCGCCGAAAATATTCACCAGAACTGCTTTCACATTGTCATCAGCCAGAATGATCCGGAAGGCTTCGGTGACCTGGTCGACGTTCGCTCCGCCGCCCACGTCCAGGAAGTTCGCCGGCTCACCGCCATGATGCTTGATCAGGTCCATGGTGCTCATCGCCAGACCAGCCCCGTTCACCAGACAGCCGATGTTGCCGTCCAGCTTGACGTAGCTCAGGCCGGCATCACCCGCCTGTACTTCCGCAGGATCTTCTTCGGTCAGGTCCCGCAGTTCGTCGAAGGATTTGTGACGGAAGAGTGCGTTCTCGTCGAACGTCACCTTCGCGTCCAGTGCAACCAGTTCACCTTCGCCGGTAATCACCAGCGGGTTGATTTCGGTCATACTGCAGTCGTTATCAATGAAAAAACGGCTCATCTGGCAGAGGAACTTCTCTGCATGACGAACCGTTTTGCCTTCCATTCCCAGCTTGAATGCCAGCTTGCGGGCCTGGAAACCAAGCAGTCCGGTGTGAATCGAGAACGGCTCGCTCAGGATCTTTTCCGGAGACTCTTCGGCGACGACTTCGATCTCCATACCACCTTCGGTCGAGAGAATCATCACCGGGCCGCCTGCTTCACGGTCAATCACACATCCCAGGTAAAGCTCTTTGGCAATGTCCAGCCCCTGCTCGATGAACAGTGTGTTGACCTGCTTGCCTTCTTCCCCGGTCTGCACGGTCACGAGGGTCGATCCCAGCATGCGTTCCGCGTTCTCGCGAACTTCATCTGCAGAACGAGCCAGTACCACACCAGCCTGCTCCGGATGTTCCTTGAAACGACCTTTTCCGCGGCCCCCTGCGTGGATTTGTGACTTCACAACCACCAGCGGACGATCCAGTTTTTCAAATGCGGCCACCGCTTCATCGACGGTCTTCGCTACGATTCCCTCAGGTACGGGAATCCCGACTTCGCGAAACAACTGTTTGGCCTGATATTCGTGAATTTTCATTGATTTTTCAGACTTTCTCCTGAAAACTTGCTACCGGTGAGAAAAAGCGGTGTTCACTCTGTCGAGCCCACAGCTTGAACTCAAGCCATCATAACGGGATCACAGCAGCATATCCAGCAAGCCATCCTCGCCTTCGACGTAAAATTTCTGCATAATGGTAATCACTCTCACAAGCCCCTTTGATTCTGCTTTTTGAGTTGTCAAAATCAGTTCCAGCACACACAACACCAGTCACATAACCACAGCCAGGGTGAACCGCATGCTCAATGGAATTCCTCCCATCATCTCCCCCGACCTGATGTACGTTCTGATGAAAATGGGACATGGCGACGACATCGTCCTCGCCGACGGCAACTTCCCCGCCGACTCCCACGCCCAGCGCATCATCCGCCTCGATGGTCACGGCGTCCCTGAAATCCTCTCCGCCCTGCTCCAGTTTTTCCCGCTCGATACGTTCGTCGATCAGCCCGCCGGCCTGATGAACCCCGTCGACGACCAGGCAGCCGAGCCTCCCATCTGGCAGACCTACCGCGAACTGATCCACCAGCACGATGACCGCGCTCCGGAACTGGAAAAAATCGAACGCTTCGAGTTCTACGAACGCGCCCGCCAGGCCTACGCCATCATCGCCACCAGCGAAACCGCCCTGTACGCCAATCTGATTCTGAAAAAAGGGGTCGTCGTCGAGTAAGGCTTCCCGTTTTTCACTGCACAAACTGAACTTGATCCGCCCCCGCCGCTGCGTATGCTGGTCCCCTCTGGCTCGCGCGCGAGACAGGTGATCGTGCACCGGAACAGCCCCCACCACTGACGCAACAACACCTGAATTCCTGTCGATTTTCACCCGTTTTCCACCTGTCAATCGCGCATCAGTTCTCAATGTTCTCCCCTTTCCAGCCGGTCCAATCGGGACAAACACAGGTCACACAGGGACAAAATCCCGGACAGACCAGGACAAAATCCGGCCACATCGGGACAAAATTCTGTCTTGCCCCCCCGGTGCCGATCGACAGAATCAGACCCATGATCAAAACAGGATGTAGGGGCAGTGCCTGTGTGCCTGCCCGCCTGGCGACCTTCGACTCGAAACAACTTCCAATGGACCTCCATAAACAATTCCCCCCTGAGCGGCAAAGCGCTAGGTAGCGTTTATTTAATAGTTTTCTACGTGATCATAAGGACGACAGCGTTAGCTATGTACGTATCCACCGTGGCCGAGGGTATGCTGTTACTCTTGTTTTCAGGACTTCAACAGCAGAAAAGAAAATTAGCCGCAGGGCATTAGCCCCGGTTGAAACATCTTTGGTATATATCATCCGAATTGAGAAACGCCACCTGGCCACCGGTACAAACAAAACAGGGACAGGAATGATATGCGCAGGCACAACCAGGGAAAGGTAAACATCGAGGACCCGCACCGCTTCCCGACCAGAAAAGACCGGATCTAATCCGAAACACATCGGGTGGGCTCGGATGCAATCCGAGCCGAGCGCAGCGAGCAAGAGGTCCCAGCTGAACCGATCCATCCAGTTCAGAGTCCGAAAAGCGAACGCGCCGGGTGGCACTGTTGGCTCGCCAACAGTGATCGAGCCAACACCTGCCCCATGCTTTAGATAGCAGACAGAAACAGTAGAAACCAGCCGCTTACTTCAGCAGAATCGTCTGTTCCCGGTCGGGTCCGACAGAAACGATCTCAACCGGTTTGCCGATGATATCTTCGATCGCCTTGATGTACGCGATCGCATTCTCGGGCAGATCTTCCATCTTGCGGATGCCGGTGATATCTTCCTTCCAGCCGGGAATCGTGCGATATACGGGCTTGGCCTGCTCCAGATCCAGAATGTGGCTCGGGAAGTCCGTAACCTGCGTGCCGTTCACATCGTAAGCTTCACAGACCTTGAGCTCGTCCAGTCCGCTCAGCACGTCCAGCAGCATGACGGCAATGCAGTCGACACCACTGATATTCGCCCCGTAACGGGTAGCGACAGCGTCAAACCAGCCACACCGCCGCGGACGTCCGGTGACAGTTCCGTATTCATTTCCCACGTCGCGAATCCGCTGGCCGATCTCATCGTGCAGCTCGGTCACAAACGGACCACCGCCCACGCGTGTCGTATAGGCTTTCACCACGCCGATCATCTTGCTGATGTAACGCTCGGAAACGCCACTGCCGTTATGAATCCCGCAGCCGGAACTGTTGGAAGAAGTCACATACGGAAAGGTCCCATGGTCAATATCCAGCAGGCTCCCCTGAGCTCCTTCGAACAGAATCTTCTTCTGCTCGGCAACCGCTTTCAACAGATAAGCACTGGTATCGACGACGTGCGGTTTCAGAGTCTCGGCGTAACCGCAGTACTCTTCAAAGATCGCGTCGACGTTCAACGGCTCTGCTTCGGGATCGAGGGCCTGAAAAATCTTACTCTTATAAGCCACGATTTCTTCCAGACGAGCCCGGAAAAAGTCAGGACGCATCAGATCGCCCATCCGAATAGCATGAGTCCGGCTCGCTTTGTCGCGATAGCAGGTTCCGATGCCCCGCATGGTCGTGCCGATCGCGTTCTCTTTGCGGCTCTTTTCGAAAATGCTCTCTTCCTGCATGTGATACGGGAAGATCACGTGCGCCCGGTCACTGATCAACAGCCGGCTGGGATCAATCGGCCCGTTCTGTTCAACGATAGAGGCGACTTCATTCAGAAACGCCTTGGGATTGATCACCACGCCACCGGTAATGACGGAGGTGACATTCGGATTCAGCACCCCTGCCGGCAGCAGGGAGAGTTTATAGGTCTTGCCGTCAAATTTGACTGTGTGGCCTGCATTATTGCCCCCCAGGTAACGCACCACGATCTCGTGTTGCTCGGAGAGTAAGTCTACAATTTTGCCCTTGGCTTCATCGCCCCACTGTAACCCGATTACCGACGTCGCTGACACAAAACTATCCCATTGCGTGATTTAAGAATAAACAAATAAAGACATATTGATCTCGGACCATCCCGAAACTGGCGCACGCCACGCGCGCACCGGCCCATTTTATCGAACCGGCACCGGTTTGGGGAGCGCCACACGTCCGTTGGATCTTAATAATTGGATTTTCGCCAGCGGGGGTGATATAATACCTTCTGCACACTTCCCCAGCGCGGGCCACACCAGGATTTAAACGCCAGGCTAATGAACACTTCTCCTCAAAAACGTGTCCTCATCATCGACGATGACGAGGGTCTTACAGAGCCTTTACAGCTGGCCATCGAAGCAGAAGGGTATGAGGTGCTCACCGCCCACGATGGTAACGAAGGCCTGATGAAAATCGAACGCGACGCCCCCGATCTGGTCCTCCTCGACCTGGTCATGCCCCGCCGCAGCGGATTTGCCGTCCTCGACAGCATCATCAACAACAAACAGCGGGCCCCCAAAATCGTGATGGTCACCGGCAACAGCGAACCCAAATACCGCGAACTCGCCCTCGACCGCGGCGTCGACCGCTTCATCCCCAAACCCTACCACATCGAAGACCTCGTACAGACGGTCAACGAACTGCTCACTCCAGAGTAATAAACAGCTCCCTTACAAAACGGGTGGGCTCGGATGCAATCCGAGCCGAGCGCAGCGAGCAGGAAACTGACTGTGAAATCTCACAATTAAAGAAACTGGTTCCTGCCAGATCATCACTATTGGCAGCATTGCTCTGAATCGATGCATCCCTCTGACAGTTTCCTGTTGTCTACGACAACCCCGGATTACATCCGGGGCCACCCGGGCAGGTTTCATTACATTGGCCATCCAATCGGCACTCCCACAGATTTTCTCAGCTCGTAAAAGCGAGCAGAGCTCCAGCGCCAATCCACAATTCGTTCCACCAACCCCTTCTTCACCGGGTTCATGTGCATATAAGTCAGCTTCTCTTCCATCTTTTCTTCTGACTCGATCTCAAACGAATAAAACCGTTTTTGCCAGATGGGATCTTCATCTGGAAAGGTTCTGATAACCTCACTTTGCTCGAGTAAGTGCAGCTTGATAGAACGACTTGAGCTCCGCTTCCAGTCTCGGATGAATGAACTAAGCTGACCAGTTTCATGAAACCAGATTAAAGAATGGACATGATCGGGCATGATCACAAACCCGATGCAAACGGCATGATATCTCTCTAATTCATGATTGAGTGCACCGAGCAGAAGTCGTTTGCATTGATCTCGACTCAGATGAGTACGATTTCCAAAGCAGGAAAATGTAACAAAATGCACATATCTCTGATTGTCAAAAATGCGTGGTCTTCCCATTCAGGTATTGTAGCGTGCGTATAGAAAAACACTTCCACAAATAAAAAAATTGGGTGGGCCCGAATGCAATTCGGGCCGAGCGCAGCGAGCAGGAAACTGACTGTGAAATCTTTCAAAGAATGAAACTGATTCCTATCAGATCATCACAGTCGACAGTTCTGCTCTGAATTGAAACATCCCCCTGACAGTTTCCTGTTGTCTCACGACAACCCCGGATTGCATCCGAGGCCATCTATGAAGAACATCTTGTCAAGTGATTTTATTCTTTGCGCATGGATCCCTTTCTGAGACACAATCAAGC